>NZ_JBFAKH010000296.1:0-1000 GCF_040655635.1 Streptomyces sp. NPDC050388 | reverse complement strand
CGGCAGCGTGATCAACGGGCATGCTCGGGTGGTTCCGATAACCGATGCAGCCGTCGAGGTGCCCGTTGTCCCTCCGTCCCCGTTCCGGTGAGCAAGTCCCGCCTCTGACCGCGCAGATCGCGCGGGCGAGCAACCCGGATGGCACGACGGCGATATGGGTGCGCGACCGGCTCGATGGGCTGTGGCGCGACGAGGACTTCGCCGACTGGTATCCGCGTGACGGGCGTCCGGGTCTCTCGCCTGCTCAGCTGGCCACCGTCTGTGTGCTGCAGTTCCTGCTCGGTCTGTCGGACCGGCAGGCCGCCGAGGCGGTTCGCTGCCGTATCGACTTCACGTACGCCCTGGCCATGGAGCTGGACGACCCCGGCTTCCACCACAGCGTGCTGGCCGACTTCCGTGACCGTCTCACCGAGGGCAACCGCGCCGACCTCCTCCTCGACCTCGCGCTGGCCCGTCTCAAGGAGGCCGGGCTGGTGCGTGAGCGCACCACGCAGCGCACTGACTCCACCCACGTCCTGGCCGCGGTCCGCGACCTGACCCGCCTGGAACTGATCACCGAGACGGTCCGCGCGGCGCTGGAAGAAGTCGCCGGCACCGCCGGTCATCTGCTGGACGATCTGGTCGATGAGGACTGGGGGCGCCGCTACGGCCGGCCGGTCCGTCTGGGCAAGAACCCCACCCGGCCCAAGACCAGGATCCTGGCCACCGGCAACGACGCCGTCCGGCTCCTGGAACACCTCTACCGGCACGGGACGGACTGGGCGTTCGGTCCTCGCGTCCAGGCCCTGCGCCAGGTAGTGATGCAGAACTACTACCGCGACGCTGCGGGCCGCCTGCTCTGGCGCACCGACGAGGACGGTGGGCCGGGGCTGCCGCCCTCATCTCGGGCGATCGTCTCTCCCTACGACACGTCGGCCCGCTACGCGCGCCACGGACACATCATCAGCTGGAAGGGGTTCGCCGCTCATCTGACCGAGACCTGTGCCCCCGACGGCCCCAA
>NZ_JBFAKH010000295.1:0-1011 GCF_040655635.1 Streptomyces sp. NPDC050388 | reverse complement strand
TGAACTCTTCTCGGTAATGTCTCGTGACGTTTTGTGATCTTCGTTCAGGCGGTGCGACCGTGTTCGAGCTGGAGCAGGACGAGGGCAGCTCGGGCGATCCGGGTGATGGCCGCGGGGTCGAGGCTGACCCTGCGCAGGGCCTTGAAAGTGACCTTCAGCAGGGCGTTGGCACGTTCGGCGACAGCGTGGACGCCTCGGATCACGGCGTTGAACGCCTGGTCGGGCTCGGCGAGTTCACCGCCCTTGGGCTTCTTGACCGGGTGGCGGAAGCCGGGCCCGGCGTTCTCGTAGCCGAGGTCGGTCAGGGCAGGGATGCCCAGAGTGGCGGCGAACCGGTTCAGGGCGTCCACCAGTCCGTGGGCCCGTGCGCAGGTGGTGTCGTGCTCGCGGCCCGGGCGGACCGGGGAGACCCAGATGGGCCAGCCGTCCGGGGCGGCGATGACCTGCACGTTTCCTCCGTGGTGCTTGTGCTTGCCGGACCACCATAGGTCCGCACTGTTGGGGCCGGCGGCGGCCACGCGGTCGGTGCGGATCACCGTGCCGTCCAGGTTGAGGTGGGTGTACCCGGCTGCCGCCGCCCTCTCCAGCGCGGTGGACAGATCGGGCGCGTGGTCGGCCAGGACGGTCAGTCCCTCGTGCAGATAGCGATAGGCGGTCGGTACCGAGATGCCGTTGTCCCGGGCGAGTTGGACCAGCCGGGTACCGTCGACGAACCAGCGCAGCACGAGCACCGCCTGTTTGAAGACGCCCAGCGCGCGGGTGCCCCTGCGGGTCCCGAGCTGCTCGCGGTGCCCGCGCAGCAGCTTCGCGAGATGCTCGGCGGTTGCCCTGCGGACATCGAGCACGGCGGTGTAGGTGATACTGGACGCCACGTGGAGCCTCTGGTTGTACGGAACGTGATCTTCACAGACCCGTTCCTACCAGGGGCTTCACTCATGTCTGACGCCGAGTCGCCATCCCGCCGTCCGGCATCATCACGCACCGCAACCGTCACGTTGCCGAGAAGGCTTC
>NZ_JBFAKH010000294.1:0-1013 GCF_040655635.1 Streptomyces sp. NPDC050388 | reverse complement strand
CTGACCGCGTACTACGGGCTGGTCGACCTGGGGGGCCTGCGTGCGGGGGAGTCGGTGCTGGTGCACGCGGCCACCGGCGGGGTGGGCACGGCCGCGGTGCAGCTCGCCCGTCACCTGGGCGCCACCGTGTACGCCACCGCCAGCGAGGCCAAGTGGCCGGTGCTGCGCGCCCTGGGCATCCCGGCCGAGCGGATCGCCTCCTCCCGCAGCCTGGACTTCGCCGACGCCTTCACCGCCGCCACCGACGGCCGCGGCGTGGACGTGGTCCTCAACTCCCTGGCCGGGGAGTTCGTCGACGCCTCCCTGGGCCTGCTGCCGCGCGGCGGCCGGTTCCTGGAGATGGGCAAGACCGACATCCGCGACGCCGCCCGGGTCGCCGGCACCCACCCCGGGGTGGCCTACACCGCCTTCGAGCTGCTGGAGGCCGGCCCGGAGCGGATCCAGCAGATGCTGCGCGAGCTGCTGGAGCTGTTCGCCCGGGGCGTGCTGACCCTGCCGCCGGTGCGTGCCTGGGACATCCGGCAGGCCCCCGAGGCCCTGCGCCACGTCAGCCAGGCCCGGCACGTGGGCAAGGTGGTGCTCACCGTGCCGCGCCCGGCCGACCCCGACGGCACCTATCTGCTGACCGGCGCGACGGGCACGCTCGGCGGGCTGCTGGCCCGGCACCTGGTGGCCGAGCGCCAGGTGCGCAGCCTGCTGCTGCTCAGCCGCAGCGGCCCCGCCGCGCCGGGCGCGGCCGCGCTGGTCGCGGAGCTGGAGGCGGCCGGGGCCCGGGTGGACCTGGTGGCCTGCGACGCGGCCGACCGAAACGCGCTGGCCGCGGCCCTGGCCCGGGTCCCGGCCGAGCACCCGCTCACCGCCGTGATCCACACTGCCGGGGTCCTGGACGACGGCATCATCTCCGAACTCGACGCGGGCCGTGTCGAGCGGGTCCTGCGGCCCAAGGCCGACGCCGCCTGGAACCTCCACGAACTCACCCGCCACCACGACCTCACCGAATTCGTCCTGTACTC
>NZ_JBFAKH010000293.1:0-1034 GCF_040655635.1 Streptomyces sp. NPDC050388 | reverse complement strand
GATCCAGGTGGGGTCGGTGGCGGTGGGCGGGGACGCGCCGGTGTCGGTGCAGTCGATGACCACCACGCGCACCTCCGACATCGGCGCGACGCTGCAGCAGATCGCCGAGCTGACCGCGTCGGGCTGCCAGATCGTGCGGGTGGCCTGCCCCACCCAGGACGACGCGGACGCGCTGGCCGTCATCGCCCGCAAGTCGCAGATCCCGGTGATCGCGGACATCCACTTCCAGCCCAAGTACGTGTTCGCGGCCATCGAGGCCGGCTGCGCGGCGGTGCGGGTCAACCCGGGCAACATCAAGCAGTTCGACGACAAGGTCAAGGAGATCGCGCGGGCGGCGAACGAGCACGGCACGCCGATCCGGATCGGGGTCAACGCCGGGTCGCTGGACCGGCGGCTGCTGGAGAAGTACGGGCGGGCCACCCCGGAGGCGCTGGTGGAGTCGGCGCTGTGGGAGGCGTCGCTGTTCGAGGAGCACGGTTTTCGGGACATCAAGATCTCGGTGAAGCACAACGACCCGGTGGTGATGGTGGAGGCCTACCGGCAGCTGGCGGCGCGGTGCGACTATCCGCTGCACCTGGGGGTGACCGAGGCGGGTCCGGCGTTCCAGGGCACCATCAAGTCGGCGGTGGCCTTCGGGGCGCTGTTGTCCGAGGGCATCGGGGACACCATCCGGGTCTCGCTGTCGGCGCCGCCGGCCGAGGAGGTCAAGGTGGGGCTGCAGATCCTGGAGTCGCTGAATCTGCGGCGGCGGGGTCTGGAGATCGTCTCGTGTCCGTCGTGCGGGCGGGCGCAGGTGGATGTGTACAAGCTGGCGGACGAGGTGACCGCGGGGCTGGAGGGGATGGAGGTGCCGCTGCGGGTGGCGGTGATGGGCTGTGTGGTGAACGGTCCGGGGGAGGCGCGGGAGGCCGATCTCGGGGTGGCCTCGGGCAACGGCAAGGGGCAGATCTTCGTGAAGGGCGAGGTCATCAAGACCGTTCCGGAGTCGAAGATCGTGGAGACGCTGATCGAGGAGGCCATGAAGATCGCCGAGC
>NZ_JBFAKH010000292.1:0-1051 GCF_040655635.1 Streptomyces sp. NPDC050388 | reverse complement strand
ACCATCTTCATCACACCGGCGACGCCGGCGGCGGCCTGGGTGTGGCCGATGTTCGACTTGACCGAGCCCAGCAGCAGCGGCCGGTCCTCCGGCCGGTTCTTGCCGTAGGTGGCCAGCAGCGCCTGCGCCTCGATCGGGTCACCGAGCTTCGTGCCCGTACCGTGCGCCTCCACGACATCGACATCAGCGGTCGTCAGGCGGGCGTTGCTCAGGGCCTGGCGGATGACGCGCTGCTGCGACGGGCCGTTGGGGGCGGTCAGGCCGTTGCTGGCGCCGTCCTGGTTGACGGCGGTACTGCGCACGACGGCGAGGACCTGGTGGCCGTTGCGGCGGGCGTCCGACAGCCGCTCCACGAGCAGCACGCCGACACCCTCACCCCAGACGGAGCCGTCCGCCGCGTCCGCGAACGCCTTGACCCGGGAGTCGGCCGACACCGCCTGCTGCTTGCCGAGGTCGGCGAACGTGCCGGGAGTCGCCATGACGTTGACGCCGCCGACGAGGGCCATGGTGCACTCGCCGCTGCGCAGCGCCTGGCCGGCCAGGTGCAGGGCGACCAGGGACGACGAGCAAGCCGTGTCCACGGTGACCGCCGGGCCTTCGAGGCCGAACGTGTAGGAGATACGGCCGGACGCGACGCTCCCGGACGTGCCGCTGGCCACATAGCCCTCGGCGCCTTCGGGGACCCGGGCCAGCAGAGCCACGTAGTCCTGGGTGTTGACACCGACGAAGACACCGGCCGGGCTGCCCTTGAGGGTGCGCGGGTCGATGCCCGCATTCTCGAAGGTTTCCCAGGAGGCCTGGAGAAGCAGCCGGTGCTGCGGGTCCATGGCGATGGCCTCGCGCGGGGAGATCCCGAAGAAGCCGGGGTCGAAGTCGCCGGCGTCCGGCAGGAATCCGCCCTGGATCGCGGGTGCGGTGGACCATCCGTCCTCGGAGGCGGACGGCACCAGCAGCTCCCACTGCCGGTCGGCGGGGACGGTGTCGATGGCGTCGCGGCCTTCGGTGACCAGGCGCCACAGGTCGTCGGGGGAGGCGACGCCGCCGGGGAAGC
>NZ_JBFAKH010000291.1:0-1073 GCF_040655635.1 Streptomyces sp. NPDC050388 | reverse complement strand
TTGGTGCCGGTGAACACACCCGTGCGGGTGCCGCGCACCGACACCGGGTCGATGCCGGAACGCTCGAACGCCTCCCACGAGGTCTCCAGCAGCAGACGCTGCTGCGGGTCCATGGCCAGGGCCTCACGCGGCGAGATCCCGAAGAAGACCGGGTCGAACTCACCGACGTCGTGCAGGAATCCGCCCTGGTCGACGTACGAGGTCGCCTCGCGCTCCCCGGTCGGGTCGTACAGCCGCTCCAGGTCCCAGCCGCGGTCCGCCGGGAAACCGGAGACCGCGTCCGTACCGGACACCAGCAGATCCCACAGCTCCTCCGGCGAGGCGACCCCGCCCGGGTACCGGCAGCTCATCCCGACGATGGCCACCAGGTCGTCCTCGCCGACCGTTCCGGTGACCGCCACCTGGGCTCCCGAGGACTGAGCCTCGGCACCGACGAGTTCGTCGCGCAGGTGATCGGCCAGTGCGGTCGGGCTCGGATAGTCGAAGACCAGAGTCGCGGGCAGTGTCAGCCCCGTCGCCGCCGCCAGGGCGTTGCGGAACTCCACTGCGGTGAGCGAGTCGAAGCCCAGCTCGCGGAAGGTGCTGGTCTCACCGATGGCCCCGGCGCCGGTGTGGCCGAGAACCACCGCCGCCTGCTCGCGCACCACGCCCAGCAGCAACCGCAGCCGTTCGGCTCCGGTCAGGTCGGCAAGACGGCTCCGCAGCGCCGATTCGGCGCCCGACGTCTCGGACGAGGAGCTCTCCCGCCGCACGCCCTCGGCTTCCGCCAGGTCGCTCAGCAGGGGGCTCTCGCGCAGCGCCGTGAACGGCGGGACGAACCGCGCCCAGTCCACGTCCGCCACGGTTACACACGTCTCGCCGAGTGCCAGGACCTGGTCGATGACCGTGATTGCGGTGTCCGGAGCCATAGCCGGAAGTCCCCGCCGGCCCAGCTCCGAAGCCATCGCCTCGTCGGCCATGCCGCCGCCGGCCCAGGGACCCCAGGCGAGGGAGGTGGCGGGCAGGCCGCGGGCGCGGCGCTGCTCGGCGAGGGCGTCGAGGTAGGTGTTGGCGGCGGCGTAGCCGGCCTGGCC
>NZ_JBFAKH010000290.1:0-1108 GCF_040655635.1 Streptomyces sp. NPDC050388 | reverse complement strand
GGCACCCAATGCCGTTGTTTGAAGGTTCATTGAGTTGGTGGTGACGGACTGAGCGTCGCGCCGTTATGCGGGGTGTGCATCCGTGGAGCGGGGTATCTGAGCGAGTGCGGCTGGGCTTGATCACACAGTGGGTGACGCCCGAGTTGGTGGACGAGGTCCTGTCGGAGTGTCGCAAACGGGACCGTCGGCCGGGAGCGTTGCCGGCGGGGTTCATGGTCTACTTCACACTCGCGCTTGCGCTCTTCCACCAGGACTCCTACGACGATGTGGCAGAACAACTGGTAGGTGGAATACAGGAGTTGAGCGAGTGTATCCCGCACAAGGCGTCTTTCACCCGGGCTCGGGAGCGCCTGGGACCGGAGGTTGTCGAGCGGATCTTCCACCGCCTGGCCGGTCCGCGGGCCCCTGTGGGGCTGGCCGGGGCCTTCTACCGGGGGATGCGTCTCGCTGCGGTCGACGGGTTCCTGCTGGACGTGCCGGACAACGAGGCCAACCGACTCGCCTTCGGCGGCCCGAAAGACTCCAGCGGGAAACCGGGCGGGTTTCCGCAGGTGAGAGTCGTGACGCTGACCGAGACCGGCACGCACTCTTCCATCGACGCCCGGGTGGGCGGCTGCAACAGCGGTGAACGCGACCCAGCCGTGGCAATGGCCGCCTCGGCCTCCGGGATGCTCGTGATCATGGACCGGGGGTTCCCCGGGGTGGAGTTATGGAAGGCGTATACCGGCGCCGGTGCCCACCTGCTGCTGCGGGCCCGCTCGTGTGTGGCACGCCGCCCGGTACGCCACCTGCCCGACGGCACCTATCTGGCGCGCATGAACCTCGCGGGGCAGAAGGGTGCCCATCCGGGCGGTGTGCTGGTGCGCGTGATCGAGTACCGCGTCGACGGGGGCGAAGTGATCAGGCTGCTGACCGACCTCTTCGATCACGACGCCTACCCAGCAAGGGAGTTGGCGGTCTTGTATCACGAAAGATGGGAGGTGGAATCGGCCTATCGGCAGATCAAGACCTTCCAGCGGGGCCGGCAGGAAGTTCTGCGATCCACCGACCCGCAGCTGGTGCGCCAGGAAGTGTGGGCGCACCTGGTCGTGCACCACTGCCTGACCGG
>NZ_JBFAKH010000289.1:0-1117 GCF_040655635.1 Streptomyces sp. NPDC050388 | reverse complement strand
GGATCGGCGATCTGAGGACGTGACAGGAGGCGAGCACCGGCGATGGACAATCTGCATCGGGAACTGGCACCCATCTCCGCCGCCGCGTGGGCCGACTTGGAGGACGAGGCACGACGGACGTTCAAGCGGCACGTCGCGGCTCGCCGAATGGTCGACGTGCCCGAACCGGGGGAACTGGAGCTGGCGGGTGTGGGAACCGGCCACCTACAGGACGTGGAGGCGCCGGCTGAAGGGGTCAAGGCCCGCATACGCCGGTTCCAGCCGCTGGTCGAGCTGCGGGCGTCGTTCACCGTCGATCGGCAGCAGGTCGACGACGTCGCACGAGGCGCCAAGGATGCGGACTGGCAGCCGGTCAAGGACGCCGCCCGTCGGATCGCCTTCGCCGAAGACCGCACGGTGTTCGAGGGGTACGCGGCCGCGGACATCTCCGGTCTGCGGGAGAGTTCGTCCCATTCCGTTCTGACACTGCCGGCCGAGGCGCGCGATTACCCGGACGCCCTCAGCAAGGCCCTGACCGTGCTGCGACTCGCCGGTGTGGGCGGCCCGTACGCCCTGGCTCTGAGTGCCGCGGCGTACACCGCTGTCAGCGAAACGTCCGACTACGGCTACCCGATCATCAAGCACATCGCTCGGGTTTTGGACGGCGACATCGTTTGGGCACCCGCCATCGACGGCGCCTTCCTGTTGTCGAAACGGGGCGGAGACTTCGAGTTGCGCATCGGCCAGGACGTGTCCATCGGCTACCTGTCGCACGACGAGCGCAGCATCCGGCTGTACTTCCAGGAGATGCTGACCTTCCTGGTGTACACCGGCGAAGCCGTCGTGCCCGTGGAAGCCGGGACGCCTAGGCCGGCCGAACCGTCGGAGGTACAGACATGAGGGTAGGCGTCGTGGGGGTGGGTGCAGTCGGATCGGCCACGGCCCTGTCCCTGGTCGAACGCGGCGGAACCTGCCGGGAGATCGTGCTGATCGACCGCAACACCGCCCGCGCCGACGGCGTCCCCGCCGACCTGAGCTACGCCGCGCCGCTGTCCCCCACGGTCGACGTGTGCTCCGGTGGCTACCACGACCTGGCCGGCGCCGCGGTCGTCGTCATCACCGCGGGGGTGAACGAGAA
>NZ_JBFAKH010000288.1:0-1124 GCF_040655635.1 Streptomyces sp. NPDC050388 | reverse complement strand
GGCGGCGTGAGCTCCCCCGACGACCTGTGGCACCTGGTCGCCACCGGCGCCGACGGCATCTCCGCGTTCCCCACCGACCGCGGCTGGGACCTCGAGGACAACGAGGGCCGTTCGGTGACGGCCGAGGGGGGTTTCCTCCACGACGCCGCCGAGTTCGACGCCGACTTCTTCGGGATCTCGCCGCGCGAGGCCCTGGCCATGGACCCGCAGCAGCGCCTGCTGCTCGAGGCCTCCTGGGAGGTGCTGGAGCGCGCGGGCATCGACCCGGTGTCCCTGCGCGGCAGCCGTACCGGTGTCTTCGCCGGCCTCATGTACCACGACTACGTCACCCAGGTGTCCGGTGCGGACGGCGCCGAGGGATACATCGGTACGGGCAACGCGGGCAGTGTCGTATCCGGCCGGGTCGCTTACGCGCTCGGCCTGGAGGGCCCGGCGGTCACGGTCGACACGGCGTGCTCGTCCTCGCTGGTGGCCCTGCACCTGGCGGCACAGGCGCTGCGCACCGGCGAGTGCACCATGGCTCTCGCGGGTGGCGTGACCGTCATGTCGACCCCGGCGACGTTCGCTGAGTTCAGCCTCCAGGGAGGGCTGTCCTTCGACGGTCGCTGCAAGTCCTTCTCGGACGCCGCGGACGGCACCGGCTGGTCCGAGGGCGTGGGCGTGCTGCTCGTGGAGCGGCTGTCGGACGCGCGCCGCAACGGCCACCAGGTCCTCGCCGTCGTGCGCGGCTCGGCGATCAACCAGGACGGCGCGTCCAACGGTCTGACGGCCCCCAACGGCCCGTCGCAGCAGCGCGTCATCCGCGCCGCCCTCGCCGACGCCGGCCTGACGCCCGCCGTTGTGGACGCCGTCGAGGCGCACGGCACCGGCACGACGTTGGGCGACCCGATCGAGGCGCAGGCGCTGCTGGCCACCTACGGCCAGGAGCACGACGCGGACCGGCCGCTGTGGCTCGGTTCGATCAAGTCGAACATCGGCCACACCCAGGCCGCCGCCGGCGTCGCCGGCATCATCAAGATGGTCATGGCCATGCGGCACGGGATGCTGCCGCAGACCCTGCACGTGGACGAGCCGTCCTCGAAGATCGACTGGTCGGCGGGCGAGGTCCGGCTGCTGACCGAGGC
>NZ_JBFAKH010000287.1:0-1127 GCF_040655635.1 Streptomyces sp. NPDC050388 | reverse complement strand
CTCCCGTAGCCGTGCCTGCTCATTGACAGCCGGGGTTCAGACTCACGCTCTGAACAGAACAACTTGACAGGGAACGCCACCAACGTCGAACAGTCTGTGCGGGTGGAGCTGGTGATGTCCGCCAAACGGCACGGCATGCCGACCGTCGCGGTCATCGTCGCCACGTCCCTGAACCTGTGCCTGGAGCGGCAGGGCTCGCGCCCGGACAACCGGCGCGTGCCCGAGGACGTCGTCCGTGCCCAGCACCAGGCCATGGTCCACTCGCACCAGCGCCTCGCCGCCGAAGGCTTCAACACGGTCGTCTTCGCCGACGCCCTGCGCCGCCTGGAGCCGTTCCTGAAGCGGCTCTCGCAGGCCCGGGAGGCCGACCTCGGGCGTGACGGCAGCGAGGGCCTGGGCGATCTGCTGCTGGTCCGCCGCTTCTTCGGCCCGGAGATCCTGCCGCTGTGGCGGTGGCAGCCGGGCTCGGACCTGGTGACCGGCCGGGACCGCGTCGCGGAAGTCCGCCTCGGGCAGCAGTCCCTCACCCTGGCCTTCCGTGACGACGTCGACGGCGAGGGCGACTTCGGCTTCGACGCCCTACTGGCCTGCCCCTTCGACCCGGAGTGCGACGGGCAGGCATGGGCGCCGGCCTACAGCGTCAGCTGCCTGTACCGGGCGCTGACCGGCGGGCTGGACCGTGACGAGGACATCGTCTGCACCGTCCACGGCGACGGCGTCGACGACGACCAGGACGACGACCCCAAGGGCCGCGCGGACCTGGAAGCGCAGTACGCGGACGCGGTCGCGTGAGCCGCGCCGCTGACGGCCCGCACCCCCACCCGCTCACCCCGGCCGACCTCCCGGCCGGAGACGACTGGTGGCACGGCTGCCCGCAGTGTCACCTGCCGATCCAGGGCGGGGCCGCCGGCCTCGCCGCGCACCGCCGCACGGCCCACTCCAACTTCGGAGACCCTCGGCGCCCCATCACGATCCACCTGGAGTTCTGACACCGCCGCGCCACGGCGTGACGGACGCTCCGTGCCGCCCCGGCCCGCATCACGGAGGCCGGGGCGGTCGCGGTGGTCCCTCATCACCGAGCACGGAAGGAGATGGACGTCATGACCCACCTGTACGAGGTCGACGTC
>NZ_JBFAKH010000286.1:0-1151 GCF_040655635.1 Streptomyces sp. NPDC050388 | reverse complement strand
TGGGTGCAGGACCTGCGCCGCTACGCGCTGGTGCGCCCGCAGCCCGCTCCTGCGCCGACCAGCAGCCCGCGGCCGACGGCGACGCGTGCCGTCATCGCGGCCTGCCCGGCGTGTGACGAGTACGGCTGGCTCCTGGACGACGACGACAGCGGCCCGCAGCGCCGCTGCACCCACCCCGGCATCACCCGCAGCCAGGTGGAGGCGGCCCAGTGACCACCCAGATGCTGGACCGGGAGCAGCAGGAGCAGGGGCAGGCCGTGTCGGTGGACGCGGAGCGCCGCGCGCTGGGCGCCTGCCTGATGGCCACCCCCTCCTACGACCCGGTGGCCGACGTGGCCCGGGCCGTGCGCGAGGGCGACTGGCACGAGCCCGCGCACGAGCTGGTCTGGTCGGCGGTGCAGCGGCTGCACGGGGCGAGCCGCCCGACCGGCGTACCGGCGGTGGAGGCCGAGCTGCGCCGCACCGGCGACCTGGAACGCGCCGGCGGGGTGGTCGGCCTGTCCCGGCTCGCGAGTGAAGCGTGCTCGGCGGCCGAGGCCGGCCACTACGCCGACCTGGTGCACGGCTACGCCCAGGTGCGCCGCTACCAGGCCGCCCTGGTGCGCGGGATGCAGGGCGCCCGCCAGGCCGACCCCCTGTCCGTGCCGGAGACCATCACCGCCCACCAGGCGGAGCTGGAGTACCTCGCCGCCGACGACCAGGCCGACGACGACGACTTCGGCCGGTTCGGCGACCACCTGGACGCCCACCTGGACAGCCTGGCGGTGTCCCTCCCGGCCGCCGCCGTCACCGGCTTCAGTGACCTGGACGCCCTGATGAAGCTGATGCCCGGGCAGCTGATCGTGGTCGCCGCCCGCCCGGCCATGGGCAAGTCCGCGTTCGCCCTCGGCGTGGCCACCGCCAACGCCCGCACCGGCGCCCCCACCCTGGTGCACAGCCTGGAAATGGGCCGTGCGGAGGTCAGCAACCGGATCCTGTCCGCCCGGGCCCGGGTGGCCTTCCACCACATCCGCGACGGCGTCGACGGTCTGACCCAGGACGACTGGGACCGCCTGGACCGGCACACCCCCGAACTGCGGGGCCTGCCGCTGTGGATGGACTACTCCGCCCGCCTCAGCCCCGCCCGCATCCGCTCCCGGATCAAGACCATC
>NZ_JBFAKH010000285.1:0-1161 GCF_040655635.1 Streptomyces sp. NPDC050388 | reverse complement strand
TACTGATCTTCTCGTAAGTTCGGTGGGTGTGGTGGGCGGATGGTCAGGCCGGTATGGGCGAGGAATGACCATGGCAGTCGGGGGTTGGCGTTGATGCGGTGGATGCCTTGCTCGGTAGCGTCGGCGACATCGGCGAGGTGGTCGCCGGCGAGGTTGGCGAGTTCACGCTTCTTGAGCGAGGACCACAGCAGTTCCACCGGGTTCAGCTCGGGAGCGTAGGCGGGTAACCGCTCCAGGGTGAGCCAGTCCTGGTCGGCGGCCCAGGCCCGCATCGCCCGGCTCCAGTGGGCGGACAGGCCGTCCCAGACCAGCACCACTCGCTCGCCGCGGTAGAACACCTTCATCTGCTCCAGGACCTCGATGAGAGCGGTGGTGTCGTAGCTGCCAGGCTTGAGATGGAAGCACAGACGCGGCCCGCGGTCGGGATCGGCGGCGTGGTAGCCGAGGGCCGCGGCCATCGAGGCGCGCTTCCAGTTCAGCCGGTGCCGCAGGAAAGGTGTGCGGCCGCGGGGTGCATAGGTGCGACGGACCTGAGGCAGCAGCGACACGCCTGATTCGTCGAGGAACACGATCCAGGCACGTGTGTTCACCGCCCCTTTTTAATGCGCGGCCACTCGTGAGCTATCCAGCGGGCGATCTCGGACTCGTCCCGCTCCACCGCGCGACGTTCCGGGCGCTGCAGACTCCACCCCAGCCGGCCGGTCAGCAGCCGCCACACCGATGCGCGTGACAAGGACACCCCCGTCGCACGCTCGATGACCAGGCCGACCCGCTCCAGTGTCCACAGATCGGCCTCGAACCCGTGCGCCTGGGCGCCTTGTTTCAGCGCGGTCCGCACCTGCTCGACCTGGACATCGTCCAGCTTGGGCGGGCGACCGGTGGCCGGGCGCCGGCGCAGGGCATCGGTGCCGCCCTCCTCCCACACCCGTTTCCACCGCCGCACGCTCTCGGCACTGACCCCCAGCATCCGAGCGATCTCGGCATTCGAACGTCCCTGATCGAACAACTCAGCCGCCCGCACACGCCGCGCCTCGGCCAACTGCGGCCGCGTCAAAGGGGGAACGACAGGCCCGGAGACAACAGGCGAAGGCTTGAAAGACACGACACCAGACTCCCACCAACGAGCCCGCCACACCCACCGAACTAACGAAAAGATCAGTA
>NZ_JBFAKH010000284.1:0-1190 GCF_040655635.1 Streptomyces sp. NPDC050388 | reverse complement strand
GATGCACGGACGAGCAGGCTTCACCCTTCTTCGCCACCGCATCCTCCTCGGATAACGACACGCTCCGTCACCACCGAAAGTGAGACAGGGCCGTTGATTAGACACTCCCCGGCATCCGCCGAATGCCTGGGCGAGGTCTACTTCCGCGACGGCGGCCGCCGCGCCCACGGCCTGGACGTGGAGTTCACGGACGTCGAGCACGTGGAGTTCGAGCTGTAGCAGAAGCAGCCAGGCGGGATAGGCCGACGGGGCGCTGTCACGTTGTTGGGTGCCTGGGTCTCTGACGGCGCGTCGGGGCGTGGCGGGGGTCGGGTTTCGGGCCGGTGCTCAGGTCTTGGCGGGCCGGCCGGCGGGGCCGGTGGCCTGGTCCCAGATGGCGAAGCGGATGGTCATCTCGGCTCGGTGGCCGGGGGCGGTCATCGGGTGGCGGCGGGGCCGGAAGTGGGGTGAGATGCCGCTGAACGTGGACAGGAACCGCTGCGCGTGGTCGGGCGTGGTGAAGCGTTTCATTGCCCGTTCGCGCTGGCGGGTCGGCTGGTGGCTGTTCTCGGCCCGGTTGTTCAGGTACTTCGAGGTGTGGTGCTCCACCCTCGGCATGGCCTGGCGGTGGGCCGCGCCGTAGGAGCGGAGTTTGTCGGTGACGATCACCTGCGGTACCGAACACGTCGTCTTCATCAGGCGGCGGAAGAGCCGCCTGGCTGCGGCGGTGTCCCGGCGGTCCTGCACGAGAATGTCCAGCACTATCCCGTCCTGGTCGACAGCCCGCCACAGGTACTTCAACTCGCCATTGATCTTGATGAAGACCTCGTCCAGGTGCCACGTGTCCCCGGGTTTCGGCCGCCGCCGGCGCAGGGCGTTGGCGTACTGCTGTCCGAACTTGCCGCACCAGCGGTGGACCGTCTCGTGGGAGACGAGCACACCGCGCTGGAGCATGAGCTCCTCGGCCTCGCGGAACGACAGCGGGAAGCGGAAGTACCGCCGCACGCAGTGGGAGATCACCTCGGCCGGGTACCGGTGGCCCTGGTACGACGGCGGCGCGCTCTCCACGGTGATCCCCTCCCCGCACGGCCAACCCCAAGATCATCCCACGCGCCGGCCAACGTGACTGTGAGGATGATCGGGTGCCGCTCCGGGCGGTGGCTTGACTCGCAACGTGACTGGCCGTGTGCCTTGGCATTGATCTGTCGGCT
>NZ_JBFAKH010000283.1:0-1192 GCF_040655635.1 Streptomyces sp. NPDC050388 | reverse complement strand
GTGCGGCACGATCGCCACCGGACAGCCGACGCGGTGGATCACGGCATGGGTGACCGGGCCGGTGCGCGGCATCCCCCGGCGGCCGGTGAGCCGGTCCCCGACCACCAGCAGGTCGGCCCCGGACGCCGCCTCCAGCAGGGCACCCGCGGGCCGGCCCTCCACCACCGTCGGAAGGACCTCGACCTCGGGGTACTTCTCGCGCCACACCCGGAGCACGGCGGACAGGAAGCCCAGCCATTCCTCGGCCCGCTGCGGAGCGCCCGCCAGGCCGACCTCGCCGGGGCCCAGGGTGAGCCGGTCGGGCGCGCGCCAGGCGTGCAGCACCCTCAGCCGCGCGTGCCGCAGGCGGGCCGCCTCGAAGGCGAACGCGAGCACCGCGTCGCACGGTTCCGTGACGTCGACGCCGACGACCACGCCCCGCCGGCCGGTGCCGGCCGCGTCCGCCGCCTGCCCGGCCGTGCCGGCCCGCACCAGGACGACGGGCCGCGTGGCCTGGGCCACGACGCCGAGCGCGACCGACCCCACCACCAGGGAGCTGAGGCGGCCCAGCCCGCGCGAGCCCAGCACCAGCAGGTCGGCCTCGCCCGCCGCCCCCACCAGGGCGGCGGGCGCGGGCCCCGCGACCTGCCGGCCGTCCAGCGGCACGCCGGGGCACGCGGCGCGGACGCGTGCCGCGGCCGCCCGCAGGACGCGCCGCGCCCGGTGCCGCTCGCCCGCGGGCACGGCCTGCGGGCGGTCCTGGCCCGGGTGCCAGCTGCGCGCGTGCAGCAGCCGCAGGGCCCGCCCGCGGCGCGCGGCCTCGCGGGCCGCCCACTCGGCGGCGGCCAGGCTTTCGGCGGAACCGTCGACGCCGACGACCACGGGCGACACCATGACATGCACCTCCGGAACAAGGTCTGCTTCCCGCTCCCAGCTTCCCCCGCCGGCCGCGCGTGCGCAGGGGCTGACGGGCCCGCGCCCGGGGGCCGTCGGGCCCCGGGTGCGGGAACGGCGGGCGGGGCGGCCGCCCGGTCACGCCCGCTGCGGCACGACCGCGACCGGGCACTGGGCGTGGTGCAGCAGCGGGTGGCTCGCCCGGCCGAGCCGGGGGCCGGCGGGCCCCTGGCGGCGCCGGGCGCCGACGATCGCCAGGTCGGCGGCGGCCGACCGGAGCACGAGGACCTTGGGGGCCGGGCCTTCGACCGTCGCCCGG
>NZ_JBFAKH010000282.1:0-1207 GCF_040655635.1 Streptomyces sp. NPDC050388 | reverse complement strand
GCCTTCAACACATTCGCTCGGTGTGCTCGCGCCTCGGAAAGCCGCTCGGTGAGCAACTCATATAAGGAGGACACATAATCCTGCTCCGATGCAACCGCACGCGCAGAGGGATCATTCATTTTCGACAACAGGGGGCTCCTTCGATTCGAGCCACACCATACGGTCGAAGTTCCCTGAAGATAAGTCTTGACTTACTTGGTGAGCCATGGCCTTGCGGCTTAATTCATGAAGGCACACCGTGTGGCGTGTCTTGCGTTCCGCCGTTCCGTATGTCGCTGGTTGCGCTCCCGATGCCCGCCTGCCTTATGGGCGAGCCCGCCCTTGGATGCTCTCAACCCGAGGTAGCGGCGTATTTGGCCGTGGCTTCGACGAGCGAGTTGAACTTGCCGCGGATCCACGGGCCTGTGGTGGTGCGGGGCTTGTAGTCCAGACGGAAAGACCGTTCGAAGGCGGCGAAGGTGCCTCCGGTGATCTGTTCGGCTTTGCGGTCAAGTTCTGGTTGCAGTGCCAGTTTCATGACGAGCTGGATGAGCAGGGCGATGTGGGGGTAGGCCGCAGCTCTCCGAAATCGTTGGACGGGGCCGAATCTGTTCGGGAGGTCGTCCGGGTCCGGACGGTAAATTCGCTCGAAGGTGCTTTCGCTGTCCTTTCGGGCGAGCGCCCGGTGGTCTATCTCGCTCCAGAAGCTTTCGCAGAGCTGGTAACACAGGCCAAAGGTTCGGCCCTTGTATTTCATCTCCAGTCGGTTGAGGACGATCTGGGCCCGGACGACTTCGGGAGCGTGCTCCAGACTGATCTGTCCTTCGGGGTTCACCTTGCCGCAGCCCAGCCAGCGCCGGTGTCGGATGCAGACGTCGTCGTGGAACCCGCGTATGTGCACGTAGATGGGCTCGCCGTCGCTCCCGGACCGCCAACCGCAAAGGTCGCAGGCCCGACGAACGAGGATCCCGGTGCGTCGCCGGTGCTCCGGCGCGATGTCGGGATCGTAGTGACGAAGTTCCGGGATGGCCCAAAGGAGTGCTCTGCGGGGGTGGCTGCTGAGGAGTGCCAGCTTTTCCAACTCGTCGAGCTGGCAGAGAAGCCAGCGTGAAGGGGGACTGTAAAACAACGTTCGGCCCTGTCTCACTTTCGGTGGTGACGGAGCGTGTCGTTATCCGAGGAGGATGCGGTGGCGAAGAAGGGTGAAGCCTGCTCGTCCGTGCATCTG
>NZ_JBFAKH010000281.1:0-1262 GCF_040655635.1 Streptomyces sp. NPDC050388 | reverse complement strand
TTGCGCCAGGTCCGCATGTCCGGCCCGCTTGCCCGCCTGCCGCCCGCGAGACCGTCCGACGGCGTTGTCCCGTGGGCCGACCGGCCCGGGGTGATTTCGGAGTTGCTCATGTCGGACAGGGGGATCGCTCGGGTCGTCCGCGCCGCCGCCGCACCAGGGCCACCGGTACCCGGCGGAGATCATTGCCCATGGTGTGTGGCGGTACTTCCGCTTCCCCCTGTCCTTCCGTGAGGTCCAGGAGTTGATGCTCGCCCGCGGCGTGCTCGTCTCTCACGAGACGGTCCGGTGCTGGTGTGTGAAGTGCGGGCAGGGCTACACGTGTCATGTCATCGCTGGCTGCGCGGGCCCCCCGGGCTCTGTCCGCTCGGTGGCGACCTGCCGGCCCTGGTCGCGCTCGGCGCGGTCCCGCCCGATGCGCTGGTGTTCGGCGCGCTGGCGTGCGGCCTGCTCACGGGTGATCACTTCGGTGGCGGCGCCGACGGCGACCGCGATCGGCCACTCGACGGCCTCGACCACGGCCATGGCGCCGAGGAGGCCGTAGAAGGCCAGCTTGCGGGGCGAGGGGAGGATGGACGTGGCCGGGCGGGCGGTGGAGAACATGTCGCCCGGGGTGATGTAGGGGATCGGAACCCGGGCGTGCGCGGTACGGAATTGCAGCACCTTGCCGCCCGTCCGCTTCTCCTCGGGGTGCTCCGTCGGGGGCTGCTGTGGTTCCGGGGTGCGGGTCTCCGCGGTCTGGGTCCCGGCCTGTGGCGGGGCCGGCTGCTGCGGTGGCTGGGTCTGTGGACCTGGGGAAGTCATCTCCGTCCTCTCCTGCCGTGGGGCGTGAGTGGCGAGGGCTCTTCCTGGCCGCCTTCCATCAATGCACGCGAATAAACCCGTCCGAACGGACAATTCGGGCAGCCTGGTCCGGGGCCGCTCAGGCGTGTGCGGCCGCCGGGCGCCCGCTCGTGTCGAAGGTCTTCCAGAGCTGGACAACCACTCGAACCGCGGCGGCCTCGAGCAGGGCGACCGCCACCTGGGTCAGGATCGTGGTGAAGATGTGCGGCATGATCCGCCGCCTTTCGTGTGTGTCGTGCCGGGGACGACTCCTTTGTCCGCTGCGAGGTCGTCCAGCGGGCTACGCCCAGGTGTGCTGCGGGTGAACTTCCCCCCGTGCGCCGGCGACGCCCCGGACCGCGAGGGGCACCAGCACCGAGCCCGCCGCCGACGCCAGCGCGATCGTCCAGGCCGCGGGGCCCAGGGGCCGGCTGCCGAAGAAG
>NZ_JBFAKH010000280.1:0-1267 GCF_040655635.1 Streptomyces sp. NPDC050388 | reverse complement strand
CCGCCGTGGTGACGGCGGCACGCAGCCGGATGTGGCGGATCAGGGCCTTGCCGAGCGAGGCCTCCGGGCCCTCCGCGAGCAGCCGGTCGGGGTGGCCGGCGGGCGGCCGGGCGGCGATGGCCATGGCGGGCAGCATGTCCGTGGGAGCTGTCACGGTGGCTGACCGGGTGGGATGATCTTGTGATTGGTCATGCGGGGAGGGGCCGTCCGTGGACAGCGCGCCGCCGTCGTACCAGGGGCACCGGTACCCGGTCGAGGTCATCTCCCACTGCGTGAGGCGGTACGTCCGCTTCCCGCTGTCGTTCCGCGAGGTCGAAGAACTCATGCTCCAGCGCGGCGTCCTTGTCTCCCACGAGACGGTGCGCCGCTGGTGTGCCACGCTCGGTCAGGCCTGCGCCGACGGACTGGGCCGGCCCGGGCCCGGCGACACGTGGCACCTGGACGAGGTCTTCGTGAGGATCAATGGTGTGCCGCAGTACCGGTGACGGGCCAGCGACGCCGACGGCACCGTGCTCGACCTCCTGGTCCAGGGCCGAAGGGACACCGCCGCGGCCCGGCGCTTCTTCCGCAAGCTGCTCAAGAGAACCCGCTCGGTGCCGCGGGTGATCGTCACCGACCAGCTGCGCTCCTGCGGCGCGGCCCACCGCGAGGTCATACCGTCGGTCGAGCACCGCTCGCACCGGGGCCTGAACAACCGGGCCGAGAACTCCCACCGGCCGACGAGGCAGCGCGAACGCGCCATGAAGGGCTCTTCCGCTGCGTGGGCGGGGTCCAGCGGTTCCTGGCCGCGTTCAGCGGCATCTCACCCCACTTCCGGCCCCGCCGCCACCCGATGACCGCCCCCGAATACCGCACCGAGATGACCCTCCGCTTCGCCATCCGGGATCAGATGACCGGCGTCGCCGGCCTGCCCGCCGCGGCCTGAGCACGAAAGCCGGAACCCGGCCCCACCACACCCGACACCCCGTCAGGCACTCACACACTCCACAACGTGACAGCGCCCACTCCAGCAAGGGCTGAGCCTGCCGACCGGCCGGCAGACGGGCGGGGTCGGGCGGTTCGGCCGCCCAGGAGGCCGAACCGCCCGTACCCTTCGGGGTGTCTACGGCGTCACATGGCGGGCGCCACACACTGGAGGCCATACCTCGTGCTGATCGCTCAGCGTCCGTCACTGACCGAAGAGGTCGTCGACGAGTTCCGCTCCCGGTTCGTGATCGAGCCGCTGGAGCCGGGCTTCGGCTACACCCTCGGCAACTCCCTCCGCCGC
>NZ_JBFAKH010000279.1:0-1270 GCF_040655635.1 Streptomyces sp. NPDC050388 | reverse complement strand
ACGTGACGGGCAGCGGAGCCGCCTCTGGCTGGACGATGGCCCTGATCGGCGCCCTGGCGCCGACCCCATCGAGTGCCCGCGGGAACGCTTCCTCGATCACCGTATGACGCAACCTGAGCACTCGCCACCGCGGCGCGATGGCCTGCTGGCCATGATGCGCTCAACACCGCAGGCAGGTCCGTCCGGTCGCCGCTCCGATGGCCCGTTCGACTTGCCATGCGCTCGTGGAGGGCTGGAGACACGTGCACCGGCGGGGCGAGCACCAGACACGCCGAGCCCCGGACCGATGTGGCTGAGCTTGATTCTGTCGGGGACCTTTAGCATTTTTGATCATTGTCCTTGGCGCCACCAGCGGGGCCGGGGCAATTCGTTGTCGACGAGGTACCGCTGGAACGCCGTCGGTGAACGGGGGACGGTAGGCGGCGTCTTCCGGTTCCTGGGCGCTGAAGCGTTCGATGGTGACGGCGATCGCGGTCAGGGCATGCTGGACATGGGCCTTGGCAACGCCGTGGTAGCGGCAGCGGCGCATCCGATGGCCGTTGACGAGCTCATTCATGGTGCCCTCGACGCCGGAGCGTGAGGCACAGAGCCGCTGCCCCTGCGGGTCCTGCTGATCGGCGCGGTTGCGGCCCTGGAACTCGTGCAGGCGTCGGGGCAGGAAGTTCACCGTCCGTGCCGCCCCGGAGGTGCACGAAGACCGCTCAGGACAGGGCCCGCAGTGCCGCGTGTCGAACCGGACCACCGTGTAGGGGGCCATCGCCGGAAGCTCGTTCCGGTTGCCGCTGGCCTGGCCGTTGGGGCAGGTGACCTCGCGGCGGTCGAAGTCGATGATGAAGTTCTCCCGGGCGAAACCGTCGCCGGTCTTGCGCTGCCGGGAGTTGTCGGTCTTGACCGGGCCGACCATGGTGACGCGGGGGGCGCGGGCGGCGGTGTCATGGAGCACGACGGAGGTGCAGCCGCTGTCGACGAGGTGCTCGGCGGGCAGCAGGCGGCGCCGCTTGAGCCGGGTGTGGATGCCGGGCAGGGCCACACTGTCGCCGGTGGGGACGGTGGTGGCCACGTCCGTGATGACGTTGGTACTGCCTTCGTCGCAGGTCTCGGTGGTATGCGCGAGAGAGCCGACCCAGGTCCGGTGCCCGCGGCGCGTGGAGCGGGCCTCGAGGTCGTAGGGCGGATCTGTCAACGCCGGGCGGCGGAACTACCAGCAGGCCGCGGACGCGCTGGCCAAGGCCGACCGGAGCTGGCTGGAGCGGCTGATCACCCGCCGGGT
>NZ_JBFAKH010000278.1:0-1284 GCF_040655635.1 Streptomyces sp. NPDC050388 | reverse complement strand
GTCGAGAGACTGTTCTGGCAAGAGATCGCCAAGGGACTGACCAGTGAGGATGCGGCCATCGCCGTCGGGGCGGCGCCGGCGGTGGGCACCCGGTGGTTCCGGCATGCTGGCGGGATGCCGCAGATCGATCTTGCCGTCTCGGGCCGCTACCTCTCCTTCGCCGAACGCGAGGAAATCGCCCTGTTGCGCGTGCAGGGCGCCGGAGTACGGGAGATAGCCCAGCAGCTGGGCCGGGCACCCTCGACGATCTCCCGGGAGCTGCGGCGCAACGCGGCCACCCGCGGTGGCAAGCTCGAGTACCGGGCCTCGGTCGCGCAGTGGAAGGCCGACCTGGTGGCCCGGCGGCCCAAGGAGGCGAAGCTGGCCGGGAACGAGCGGCTGCGGGAGTATGTCCAGGACCGTCTGCTGGGCGTGGTCCGAGCCCCGGACGGCACGGTGCTTCCCGGGCCGCAGGTTCCTGAATGGAAGGGGCGCAACAAGCCGCACCGCAAGGACCGCCGGTGGGCGAACGCCTGGAGCCCGGAGCAGATCGCGGCCCGCCTGAAGATCGACTTTCCTGAGGACGAATCCATGCGTATCAGCCACGAGGCGATCTACCAGTCGCTCTACGTCGAGAGCCGTGGTGGCCTCAAGCGCGAGCTCGTGGCCTGCCTGCGCACCGGCCGCGCCCTGCGCGTCCCACGGGCCAGGTCTCGCAACAAGCCGGGCGGCCACGTCACGAAGGACGTGGTGATCAGCCAGCGGCCCGCCGAAGCTGCCGACCGCGCCGTGCCGGGACACTGGGAGGGAGACCTGATCATCGGGCTGAATCGGTCGGCGATCGGCACGCTCGTGGAACGAACGACCCGCTACACCATGCTCGTTCACCTGCCACGAGCCGAGGGCTACGGCACCGTCCCACCGACCAAGAACGGGCCCGCACTGGGCGGCTACGGCGCCGTGGCCATGAAGGACGCCCTGGCCACCACGATGACCACCCTGCCCGACCAGCTCCGCCGGTCACTGACCTGGGACCGCGGCAAGGAGCTGGCCGCTCACGCCCAACTCACGGTCGAGACCGGGCTGCCCGTCTACTTCGCAGACCCGCACGCTCCCTGGCAGCGGGCCACGAACGAGAACACCAACGGGCTACTGCGCCAGTACTTCCCCAAGGGCACCGACTTGTCCCGATGGAGCGGCGACGAACTGTCCGCCATCGCCGCAGTCCTCAACTCCCGTCCACGTAAGACCCTCGGCTGGAAGACACCCGCGGAAGCCCTCGACGATCATCTACGATCGGTGCAC
>NZ_JBFAKH010000277.1:0-1290 GCF_040655635.1 Streptomyces sp. NPDC050388 | reverse complement strand
ACAGACATCCCACGCGGTTGGCGCGTCAAGCGGCCTGAGCGGGGACCTCTGCCGGCGGCTGGTTGGGGAAGGCCTTCGCCTCGTCGTAGGGCTGGTGGTGCTGGAGGCAGAAGTAGAGCATCCCCATGAACCGGTTGAACAGGTTGCGCTGCGCGGCGATGTGTCGGTCTCCGGCCTTGCGCCGCCGGTCGTAGTGGGCTCTGGCGCCGGGTGATTTCGTCAGGGAGGAGAAGGCCCAGACGTAGCCGACGGCGGCCAGTCGCTGGTTCTTGACCTTGCGGCTCAGGACCACGCGGCTCTTGCCGCTGGCTCTGGTGACCGGTGCGCTGCCTGCGTATGCCTTCAGCGATCCGGCACTCGCGAACCGGGTCCGGTCGTCGCCGATCTCGGCCAGGATCCGGGCTCCGGACAAGGAGCCCAGGCCCGGGAAACTGGTGTAGATCGGTGCGTCGGGGTGTGTGTCGAAGGCTTCGGTGCAGGCGGCTTCGAGTTCGTCGGCGTTGGTGCACGCGGCGTCCAGTTGCCGCAGCAGCGCGAGGGCCTGCCGGCCGAATGCCGCTTCGACCTGGGGTAGGTGGTGCATGTAGTCGCGGTGGAAGATCTCGTGGAGCCGGTCGGCCTCGGCTTCGATGCCGCGGACGCGGCCAGCGCGTTTGAGCAGGGATTGCAGCTGGCGGCGGGTGAGCTGGGCGGCCTTCGTGGGCGTCGGGGCGGCCGCCAGGATGGTGCGGACCTCCATGGCACACAGGCCGAAGCGGTGCTCGGCGAACGCGGCCAGGATCGCCGGATAGAACTCGCGCAGCTGCGAACGGAGCTTGTTCTGGGCCTGGCCCTTGTCCCAGACCGCGTCCTGCTGGGCCCGCGCGAGGACAGCGATGGCCTGGGCAAGCTCCGAGTCCGCAGGCAGAGGCCGGTGCGCGTCCCGGTCGACGCGCAGGATGTTGGCCAGGACCGCGGCGTCCACCGCGTCGGACTTCCGGCGTGCGACGGTGTGGCGGTCCCGGTAGCGGGCGACGGCAAGCGGATTGATCGCGTAGACCGGCCGCCCGGTGGCCTGCAGCTGGGCGACCAGCAGCCCGCGGGAGGTCTCGATGGCGACGGGGATCCGCTGGTCTTCGTGGTCACCGTGTTCGGCGAGCAGCGTGATGAGCTGGGTGAATCCGGCCGCATCGTCACTGATCCGCGCTTTGGCGAGCTGCTTTCCGCCGGCGTCGACGATGGCGACGTCATGGTGGTCTTCGGCCCAGTCCACTCCGCAGAACGCTGGGGGCGGTAACTCGGCGGTCTCCA
>NZ_JBFAKH010000276.1:0-1312 GCF_040655635.1 Streptomyces sp. NPDC050388 | reverse complement strand
CACCCTGCGCCGCGACGAGGGCGGCGTGGAGCGGCTGCTGACCTCGCTGGCCGAACTGTGGGTGACAGGCGTCGACGTCGACTGGGACACCGTCTTCGCCGGCACCGGCGCCCGCCGCACCGACCTGCCCACCTACCCCTTCCAGCGGGAGCGCTTCTGGCCACGCCCCGCCGCATTCGCCGGGGACGTCGCGTCCATGGGCCTGGAAGGCGCGGAGCACCCGCTGCTCGGTGCCGTCCTGACTCTCCCGGAGCCGGGCGGGGCGGTGCTGACGGGCCGTCTGTCCGTCCGTACGCACCCTTGGCTGGCCGATCACGTCGTGGACGGTCGGCTGCTCGTGCCGGGCACCGCGCTGGTCGAGCTGGCGGTGCGGGCCGGTGACCAGGTGGACCAGGGCACGCTGTCGGAACTCGTACTGGAGCAGCCGCTGGTGCTGCCGGAGAACGGTGCCGTCGTCGTACGCGTCGTGGTCGGTGCCGAGGGTGAGGACGGCGCCGGACCCGACGCGCGGCCGCTCTCGGTGTACGGACAGCCCGAGGGCTCCGAGACGTGGACGCGGCACGCGGTCGGTGTGGTGACGGCTGATGGTGCGACACAGCCGCAGACGGCGGACTGGGCGACGGTATGGCCGCCGCAGGGTGCGGAGCCGATCGACGTGGCCGACTTCTACACGCGCTCCGAGGCCACCGGGTACGGCTACGGTCCGGCGTTCCGGGGGCTGCGCGCCGTGTGGCGGCGTGACGGCGAGGTGTTCGCCGAGGTCGGGCTGGCCGGTGACGCGGCGGAGCAGGCGGGCCGGTTCGGTCTGCACCCGGCGCTGCTGGACTCCGCCCTGCACGCCGTGGGCGCGGGCGGGCTGTTCCCTGAGGACGGCGGTCTGCGGCTGCCGTTCTCCTGGGACGGCGTGGAGCTGTTCGCCGGAGGTGCCTCGGCGCTGCGGGTGCGGCTGACGACGGCGGACGGCCGTGCCGTCTCGGTCGAGGCCGCGGACGGTACCGGGGCACCGGTGGCCTCGGTCCGGTCGCTGGCCTTCCGGCCGGTCGGCGCGGAGCAGTTGACGGCGGCGGAGCACCGGGCCACCACCGAGTCCCTGTTCCGCGTGGAGTGGGTGCCGGTCACGGGCACGCCCGAGACGGTCCCGGACGTGGAGGCCACGGTCCTGGACGTTCCGGGCGCGGAGGCGGAGACCGGCGTCCCGGAAGCACTGCGGGACCGGCTCGTGCGGGTGTTGGGGCGGTTGCAGGAGTGGCTGGCGGCGGAGCGGGACGGTGACGCGCGGCTGCTGGTGGTGACGCGTGGTGCGGTGGCGGTC
>NZ_JBFAKH010000274.1:0-1335 GCF_040655635.1 Streptomyces sp. NPDC050388 | reverse complement strand
ACCATCGAGGACGTCGGGGCGGAGGCCGCCGCGCTGGGCACCCTGCGCCGCGACGAGGGCGGCGTGGAGCGGCTGCTGGCCTCGCTGGCCGAGGCACACTGCCACGGCGTCACCGTCGACTGGCACACCGTCTACGCCGGCACCGGCGCCCGCCGCACCGCCCTGCCCACCTACCCCTTCCAGCACCAGCACTACTGGCCGCGGAACTTCAACCGCACCGGCGACCTGGCCGGTGCCGGACTGAGCACGTCCGAGCATCCGCTGCTGGCGGGTTCGGTCGCGGTCGCCGGTGAGGACGTGTCGCTGTTCACCAGCCGTCTGTCGCTGGACTCGCATCCGTGGCTGGCGGACCATGCCGTCCTCGGATCGGTGCTGCTGCCGGGCACGGCGTTCGTCGAACTCGCCCTGCATGCCGGTGAGCGTGCCGGCTGCCCGATGCTCGACGAGCTCACCATCCAGGCCCCGCTGGTGCTGCCGGAGCGCGGCGCCCGCTCGCTGCAGATCGTGGTCGGCGCGGCGGAGCCGGACGGCCGACGCCCGCTGACGATCCACTCCACGGCCGCGGGCGACGACAACGACGACGCGTGGACCCTGCATGCCTCGGGCTTCGTCGCCGAGAGCACGCAGCGGATCGCAGAGACCGCGGTGGGCATGGTCGAATGGCCGCCGCAGGGCGCGGAGGCCGTGTCCGTCGACGGCATGTACGACTTCCTGGCCGAACTGGGTTACGGCTACGGCCCGGTGTTCCGGGGGCTGCGCGCGGTCTGGCGCCGCGGCGACGAACTGTTCGTCGAGGTCGGGCTGGCCGGTGAGGCGGCGGAGCAGGCGGGCCGGTTCGGTCTGCACCCGGCGCTGCTGGACTCCGCCCTGCACGCCATCGGTTTGACCGGCGGCGTGTCCGACCTGGAGGGCCCCGGCCTGCCGTTCGCCTGGACCGACGTGGAACTGTTCGCCGTCGGGTCGCCGGTGCTGCGCGTACGCATGGCCGCAGGCGACGGCGGCAGGATCTCCCTGGACCTGGCTGACGGCATCGGTGTCCCCGTGGGCCGCATCGGCTCGCTGGTCCTGCGCTCGGTCTCCGCGCAGCAGTTGGACGGCGCCGGCGCCGACGGCGCCGCGCCGCTCTACCGGCTGGAGTGGGCGCCGAAGGCCGTACCGGCCGGGACGCCGGACGCCGATGCTCCCCGGATGGATGTGTGGGAGCTGAGCGCCGACGACGCCGACGGCACGCGCGACCTCGTCGTGCGGGTGTTGGGGCGGTTGCAGGAGTGGCTGGCGGCGGAGCGGGACGGTGACGCGCGGCTGCTGGTGGTGACGCGTGGTGCGGTGGCGGTC
>NZ_JBFAKH010000273.1:0-1341 GCF_040655635.1 Streptomyces sp. NPDC050388 | reverse complement strand
TCGTGGGGTCCGTGCGGCAGCGCAGGTGGCGGCGCCTGCGGCAACTGCCGGTCCAGTGCGAATCACGGCGCCTGGCCCAACGCGTCACAGGCGTGCTGGGACATCACCCGGCCCGACCTGTGCGGCGAGAACATTCCCAGACGCGGCTGCGGCTCCGTCATGAACGTCAGGCACCAGTGCTCCGGCGCCACGGTCTGCATCACGATCACCGACTGCGGACCGCGCACCAAGAGCTGGTGCGGCGAGGCCGCCTGCTGCAACGGCGCCTGCCGCACCAACCGGGTCCTGGACCTGACCCCGGCCGCCTTCTCGGCCATCGGCAGCCTCAGCTCCGGCAAGCTGCCGGTCTACATCTACGAGTGAGGAGGCGTTCAACGTGATGTACCGCCAGAACGACAACGGCGGCCTGGGCCGCCGGCGCTTCCTCACCACGGCCGCCCTCAGCGGCGCAACCATCGTCGGCGCGACCGCCCTCGGCGGGATCGACGCCGATGCGGCCTTCGCCTCCGAGCCATCGCTCGACCCGGCGATTTCCGCATCGTCCTTCGTGGAAGGCCGGATCACCGGCATCACCGGCAGTGTGCTTCAGGTCGCGGGATCCTACGGTGACCATTCCCGGGTCCAGATGACCCACGCCACCAGCGTGTGGAAGGTCCAGCCCACCACCGCCGCCGAGATCGAGGTCGGCGACGGGCTCTATGCGCGCGGTGTCCCGATGCCCGACGGTACCGTCGCCGCCGACGCGGTATGGGTGAACATCGTGAACATCGACACCCAGATCCGCGGCATCGCGAAGAGCCGACTGCACCTCTCCCACGGACGGCACGAGTTCATCGGCCACGTCCTCCCGGACACGACGAACGCCTCCTACGCGGGCCGTGCGCTCACCTCGGACCTGTCCCGGCTGCGTATCGGACAGAGCACCCAGGTACTCGGGGCCTGGCGGCCGTCCGACGATTCCGTGGACATCGTTCGTATCTCCGTCGGGCACTGACGTCCGGATCACAGGAGGGAGAAGGGTGGGACAAAGATGCTCTCACTGACAACGAGCCTCGTACCCCTGGTCCTTGCGGGCCTACTGGGGTGGACCGGCTCGGTCAAGCTCTTCAACCGCGACACCGTGCGCCAGGCACCCAAGACGGCGCTGGCCCGCATGTTGCGCAGCAGCGAGCGGGCGGCACTGGTGCTGCGTGCCGTCGGCGCCGGGGAACTCCTGCTCGCCATAGGACTGCTGGCCCTGCCGACAAGCCCGGTGCCGGGCACGGCCACCGCCGCCCTCGGGGCCGGATTCCTCGGTTATCTCGGTTACGGCCGGGCGCTGGCACCGGAGTCCTCTTGCGG
>NZ_JBFAKH010000272.1:0-1364 GCF_040655635.1 Streptomyces sp. NPDC050388 | reverse complement strand
ACCGGCTCACCGGCCGCCGGGGGATGCCGCGCACCGGCCCGGTCACCCATGCCGTGATCCACCGCGTCGGCTGTCCGGTGGCGATCGTGCCGCACAACTGACGGCACGCCGGCGGAACCGCGCCGGGGGCCGGCCCCATGGCCTGAAGAACCGCTCATCAGGGACCTTCGGCCCTGTGCCCGAGGCCTGCCGCCGTTCGATGGTGGGAGGAGAGGCAGCGGGCGACCCGCTGGAGGCCCGGCGACGAGTCCGCGCAGTTCACCGCGCGTCCGGCGGGACCGAGAAGGTGGCGCTGATGTCCGATGCGACGACCACCGACCTGTACGAAGCGACGACGGCCGTGTCCCGTCTGTGGGAGAAGATGGCCGGCCCGGCGACGTTCAGCCTGTCCGTCCGCGATCTGCCCGTCGAGCGGGGCTTCCTGGTCGCGGCGGAGCTGGAGTCCGCCCTGGACCACCTGTCCGGCCCGCGGGTCGGCCCCGAGGACGTCCACGCCTTCGCCGCCGCGCTGCCGCCGACAGCCCGCCGGATCCGGGCCCCTGTGGCGCCCAGGGCGCTACGAGCGGCTGCGCGCGCCCTCGCCGACCGGGTCCGGCGCCGTATCGCACAGCGGACGGCGGCGCCCGCCGCACGGCACTGGACGTCCGGACGAACAGCGTCCGGGACACACCGCTCCGTACCGAGCTGAGGAGGAAGCGATGCCGCACACCGTGGAATGGAAGGTCCGCCTCTACCTCTTCGAGGACGGGAGAGTGACGAGGGCCCGTGCGGTGGTCGACACCGGGACCACGGTGCTCACCGGCCACGGGGCCACGCGCCGGAATCCGGCCGACGCGGAGGTGCCGGAGATCGGTGACGAGCTGGCGGCGGGCCGGGCCCTGCAGGACCTGGGCCGGCAGCTGGTGGACATCGCCGAGCGCGACATCGAGGGCACGGGCGCGGTCGGGCCGCGCCCCCGTCCGCCCGTCGGCTGGCCGACGTGACCGCAGTCCCCGCCCCGGCCGGGGGCAACCTCGTGAGCCCGGCACCTGTCGGGGAACCCGGCCCCGTGGGCAGCACATCCGTCTCCACCGGCGGGCGCACTGCCGGTCCAGGAGCCAAGGAGGACGACCGATGACACTTCCAGCACACCGCGGCAGGGGCTCGCTCCCCGGATGGGACCCCCTCCGGGAACTCGAGGACCTGCGCACCCGCATGGAACAGCTCATGCACTCCACCTTCCCCTTCCCCGGCCGCGGTTTTCCCGAGGCCGCGGCCGAGGAAGGGGCATGGGCGCCGTTGGCCGACGTCGAGGACACCCAGGACGCCTACCTGATGGAGCTGGAACTTCCCGGCGTGGACAAGGAGCAGATCAGCGTGGAGGT
>NZ_JBFAKH010000271.1:0-1406 GCF_040655635.1 Streptomyces sp. NPDC050388 | reverse complement strand
GCGCCGTCCCCGTCCACGAGGTACGCCGTGCAGCGGGGCGTCTCGTCGTAGACCTGGATCTCGAAGCCGGCGGGCGCGTCCGCCGCCCGCAGCAGACTGTGTTCACGGTGCCGCGGGCGGCCCGCCCGGCGAACCCGAACCCGGGCCATCGGGCCGCAGACCGGGCACCACCGACCTCGCCTCCCAAAGGAGGTGGCCCGGCCGCAGCCGGACGGGCCCGCCCGGCGCCACGACGGCCCTGACGACGATGCCCTGGACGACCGGCGAACAGACACCCAAAGGCTCCCGCCAGGTGCCGTAGTCGCCCTCGCCGGCGGGAACGGGCGTGGCACGGGTAACGCGGCAGCCGATGGTGGCCGGCAACGCGGTGAGCCCTCCCCCGACCCGGCCCGGCCGCGGCACCCGGGTCACCACCAGAAGGGCGCCCGCCGCGGCACCGACCGCGGCGGCGGTGACACCACCGCCGAGGAAGGACACGTCCGCGCCGGTGACCTCGCCGGCGCGGATCCCGGCAGCGGCCGGCAGAAGCACCCCGGCCGCCCCGCACGGCCTCGCGGAACAAAGGCGGGACCGTCCAGCATCATCCCTCCCGGGCCCGCACCCAGGTCACCGGCCCCCGCACGCCACCACGCGCGCAGGCCAGGAACATGATGCCCCCGCCGCAAGCCGATCCCGGACACCCCCGGCGGCGTGTCCGCCACCGGACCCCCCTTCAACCCCGGCCCGCTCACCCGCCCGCCCCCGCAGCCCCACCCCCCGGCCGGCACCGCCCCTTTCCCGGCGCCCGCCCCCCGGCCGCAGACCAAGCCCACCGCCCGGCACGGACCCCCGGTGACACCGGCACGCCCCCCCGGTGACAGGAGAGGAGCCCCACCGCCCACCGTCCCGGACCGCCGAAGCCGCCGCCGGCGGACAGCCCGCCCCGGCCCGCGCCACCACGCGGCCGCCGGCCCCGCCCGCAGCGGCCGGGGCCGCGACCGGCCGGACCGCCCCGGCCCGTCCACGACCACCGGCAGCACCCCGGCCGCCCCGGCCCACCGCGCCACCGGGCGGCCCCGGCCCACCGCAGCAGCCCCGACGCCACGGCCATGCCCGGTGAGAAACGCCCGCCGGCGGGCCCCCGGCCGGGCCCCCGCCACAAACCGCCCGCGGCACCCGCCGCGCACGGCGCCCCCACCCCCACCGGCGCGCCCGGCACACCGAAAACACACCCCCCGGACACACCGGCCCACCGCCCGGCCGGACCGGCCCGCCACCCGGCCGCTCACCCGACACCGGCCAGCCGGCTCACCCACTGCGCCAGCGTCAGCGAACCGCCCCCGGCCCCCCGGGCCGCACCGTGCCGGCGGCGCGCGCCAGAGCGGCCCCCGGCCGCCCCGGACAGGCACCACGGCCGCCGGCCGGCC
>NZ_JBFAKH010000270.1:0-1409 GCF_040655635.1 Streptomyces sp. NPDC050388 | reverse complement strand
ATCACCCCGGGCCGGTCGGCCCACGGGACAACGCCGTCGGACGGTCTCGCGGGCGGCAGGCGGGCAAGCGGGCCGGACATGCGGACCTGGCGCAACGGCCGGCGCCGTCAGGTTCCGGCCCCGCCGGCGACCGGGCCGGCCCGGCCACCGCGGGTGGTGCCGGTCGGCGCGGCGGCCCGCGGAACGGGCGCGCCACGGGTCTCGGCGACCAGCAGGGCGACACCGGCGAGCAGGCCCTCGGCCCCGGCCGCCCGCCGCAGCCGGTGCGCGGCACCGCCGTCGGCCAGCGCCCGCGCGAGCAGTTCGTGCACGTTCTCCCAGTCGCCGGACGCCTCCAGCGCCGGGTGCAGCCGGACCGCCATGCCGTGCAGCACCCCGCGGGCGGGGGCGGCGCGCCGGGCGACCGGGTCGACCAGCGCGCCTTCCAGGCCCGAGCGGGCGGCCCGCCAGGTGGCGGCCCGCAGCCACTCGTGGTGACCGTCGCACCAAGGGCCGCCCCCGCGGGCCAGCCGGTCGCACGCGTCCTGGACCAGCGCCCGGAAGAGCCCCGCGACCAGCACCATCGTCTCCACCCGCGGGCAGGCGTCGCAGATCCGCAGCTCCAGCGTGCGCTGGTGCGCGGAGGGCCTCACGTCGTGGTAGTCCATGCCGGGGTCGCTGATGACGCCCGAGCCGATCAGCTCCCCCAGCGCCGCGTCGTAGCCGGCGGCGTCCGGGTAGTGGCCGGCCGGCCCGGCGGTGGGCCAGCGCTGCCACAGCATCGTGCGCCGGCTCGCGTAGCCGGTGTCCGCGCCGAGCCAGAACGGTGAGCTGGCGGACAGCGCCGGCAGCGGCGGCAGCCAGGGCGAGACCAGGCACAGGGCGCGCACGGCGGTGTCCCGGTCGGGCACGTCGACGTGCACCTGCGCGCTGCAGACGAGCTGCTCGTCGGCGACCCTGCGGTACGCCTCGGCCATGTGCCGGTAGCGGCGCCCGGCGGTGACAGTGCGGGGGCTCGGCCGGGCCAGCGGCACGGTGCCGGCGGCCACCGGCGCCAGGCCCAGCGGGCAGGCCGCCGCGTCCAGCCGGCGCCGGGAGCCGGCCAGGTCCGCGTGCAGGGCGTCGAGGGTGTGGTGGACGCCGCTGTTGCTCTCCACCGCCGACTGCTGCAGCTCGGTGGTGAACCCGGGCCCGTCCAGCCGGTCCAGCACGGCGCGGGCGCGTGGCACCAGCCGGCCGCTCTCCACGTCCAGCAGGTGGAACTCTTCCTCCGCCCCGATGCGCAACGTCACGTTCTTCCCTTGCCCGGGTGCTCGCTGGGCCATCGGGTCCGCGGCCCGCCGGGGGCCCTCGCGGCTCCGGGGCTTCGAGTGCCCAGCCCGAGACCTGCGCAAGCCTTTCGCCCCCCCTGCGTCGCGCGGCCGTCCGGG
>NZ_JBFAKH010000269.1:0-1440 GCF_040655635.1 Streptomyces sp. NPDC050388 | reverse complement strand
ACGGCCCTGGCCATCGCGGCGCGTGCCGCGTCAGGCATCGTGTCCGGCGGGACTACCAGCAGGGAGAAATGGTCCCGGTCGCCTCGGGTGATGAGGACGGTGTCGTCACCGACCGGGTAGGAGTCGATGTGCACGACTTGGCCGTCGATCACCAGCCGTGTCGGCAGTTCGTCCCAGGCACTGGCGTCCAGACCGACGCGGGTGACGGGTCCGAGATGCCCGGTCAACGCGGTGATCAGAGAGGGCAGCTCGGCACCGATGTCCCGGGACCGCGGCCACCAGGCACCGTCCAGGATTCCCTCACGCGCGTGTGTCGTCTCCAGTCTCAGCAGGGCCGTCCCGGGACTCACCGGCTGGTGGACGGCGTCCGGCAGCAACCTGGGAGTGTCGGGGGTGTCGGAGTCGGTCATGGTGTCCGCCCGTCCTTCGTATGCCGGTCGCACGCCCTGCGGCCGCACGGTCTCTGTGGACGCGGCTCAGCCACGCTCTTTCTCTTCTGTCTCCATCTGCCGGATCCCCTGGTGCGTCAGCGTGATCCTCGCGGGCGTGTCACCCCTCCCCCAGTCGACGACGACCCAGCCTTTGCCCGCCAGGTACGTACAGGCAGCGGCCAGATCCCGCTCAGGGATGCCGAGGTCGGTGCGGAGCTTCGCCCCGTCGACGCCCAGGAGGCGATTTCCCTCGGCAGCTTGGTACAGAGCCCGCATGATCTTCTCGCGGTACGTCTTCCGCTCGCGCAGTATCGCCATGACATGCCGTCCTCTACCGCCATCGGTCGGGCCGAAGTCGATGTCATCCGCGGTCGCTGTCGCGGTGGGGCGTGCCGGGGCGGTCGCGTCCACCGTCGGCCGGCGGTGCCTCCGGGTCCGGCGGCCGATCCCCGGCAGAGCATCGCTGTGGTGGAAGGCAGCGATCCGTCCGGCGTGCTGAGCGTTGAGCCGGTGGATCAGGGCGACTCCGACAGCGATCAGGACGAGCAGCGCGGCCACGGCGATGACCGTCATGGTCCGCTCACCTGCGTTGACCGGCGGGCGAACGCCCTGTCGAGCCGAGGGGCCGGGGCGGGGAGGACGGCGGGCCTGCCCCGCCGTCGGTCTCCCACGCTTCTTCCCTGCTTCGGGCATCGATCCTGTCTGCTGCTTCCTCCCGGTCCGGGGCATCGATGCCGTCACCGGCCATCAGCCGTGCGGCGGCATCCACACCGGTTTCCGGCGGAACCACCAGCACGTCCCGGCGGCCCCTGGTGGAGAAGAGGGTCATCCGGTGCGGATCCTGCCCCTCGGTGGACCAGCCCACACGCACGGTGCGCCCGGCGCCGGACACCCAACTCGGGATGACGGGCCAGTGGTCCGGGTTCACCGTGACACCTGTGATGCGGCCCCAGAGGTCGCCCAGTGCGGCTGTCAAGGCCGGCAGCTCACGGGTGAGGGCACGGGAGCG
>NZ_JBFAKH010000268.1:0-1441 GCF_040655635.1 Streptomyces sp. NPDC050388 | reverse complement strand
CGAAGCCGGCCTGAGCCGACGGCGGAACGCGGCACCCCTCGAGTGCGTGTCCGCGCGTGTCGCGGCGTCCGGCATTCGAGGTTGTACTGAGGGTGGGGGCGCCGCCGAGCGAGGGGAGCAGCCGTGTCGCCGTCCGACGTTTCCCGCCCCGCGAAGCCGGAAACAATCTTCGACCGCGACGCCGAGTGGGACGCACTCGTCGCGTTCGCCGGCGACACCCGGCCCGGCCCCGGACTCGGTGTCGTGTCGGGCCGGCTGCGGCAGGGCAAGACGCACCTCCTGAAGGCGCTCACCGCGGCCCTGGGCGGCTTTTGTTTCGGGGCGCAGCAGGCCGCTCGGGCCGAGTCCCTGCGCCGTCTCGGCGACGAGCTGGCCCGGTACGCGGGCGCAGCGCCACCCGGCCACCCGCCCCGCTGGGAGGACGCCGTCGACGCGCTGCTCGCGCTGGGTGAGCGAGGGCGGCCCGTACCGGTCGTCCTCGACGAGTTCCCCGACCTGGTGCGGCAGAGTCCCGAGCTCCCCTCCGTCATCCACAGCGCCTACCGGCGGCTGCGCGAGACGGGGCGAAACAACCGTACGCGCCTGCTGCTCAGCGGCAGTTCCCTGCCCGTGATGCACCGGCTGTTCGGCGCGGCCGCACCGCTGCACGGACTGGCCGAGCTGGACCTCACCCTTCGCCCGCTGGACTTCCGGCAGGCCGCGCGGTTCTGGGGCATCGACGACCCCCGCCTCGCCCTGCTGGTCCACGCCGTCGTGGGCGGAACCCCCGCCTACCGGCCCTACGCCGCAGACGACGCCCCCAGCGGGCCGGACGACTTCGACACCTGGGTATGCGGAACCGTCCTCAACCCCCGCACCCCCTTGTTCCTGGAGCCGCACCACCTGCTGCAGGAGGGAACCGACCACTGGGACCGCGCGCTGTGCCACTCCGCGCTCGCCGCCATCGCCACGGGCTGCCGGACCCAGGGCGAGATCGCGGAGTGTCTGGGCACGCCGCTCACCGACGCCTCACACTGCCTGGCGCTCCTGCAGACGAACGGCCTGCTGTACGGCGAACCCGACGCCTTCCGGCCGCACCTGGTTCGGCTGCGGATCGCAGAGCCGCTGCTCGCCTTCGAACACGCGGTCGTCCGGCCCCGGCGCTCGGCGTTGGAACAGCAGGACGCCGGGGAAGTCTGGCGGCGCGCGCGTCCCGTCTTCGACTCCGCGGTGGCCGGCCCCCACTTCGCACAGATCTGCCGGGACTGGGTCATGGACTTCGCCGGCCAGGCCGTCTTCGGCGCACCCCCCGCGACGGCGGCTCAGGGCTCGCTTCCCGATCCGGAGCAACACGCCGGTTTGGACGTGGCAGCGGAGGTGGTCGTACGCGGCCGGGCCGACGCCCGTCCCGGACCGCTGCTGTCGGTGGGGGTGGCGCGCTGGGACGAGGTCATGGACCTGC
>NZ_JBFAKH010000267.1:0-1458 GCF_040655635.1 Streptomyces sp. NPDC050388 | reverse complement strand
CCCGTTCACCCGGGGCGTGTACCCGACGATGTACACCGGCCGCCCCTGGACGATGCGCCAGTACGCCGGTTTCGGCACGGCGACCGAGTCCAACGCGCGGTACCAGCAGCTGATCGCCAACGGCACGATGGGCCTGTCGGTCGCCTTCGACCTGCCCACCCAGATGGGCCACGACTCGGACGCCCCGATCGCCTCCGGCGAGGTCGGCAAGGTGGGCGTCGCCATCGACTCGATCGACGACATGCGGGTGCTGTTCGGCGGCATCCCGCTGGACCAGGTCTCCACGTCGATGACGATCAACGCGCCCGCCGCCCTCCTGCTGCTCCTGTACCAACTGGTCGCCGAGGAGCAGGGCGTGCCGGCCGACAAGCTCACCGGCACGATCCAGAACGACGTGCTGAAGGAGTACATCGCGCGCGGGACCTACATCTTCCCGCCGAAGCCGTCCCTCCGCCTGATCGCCGACATCTTCAAGTACTGCCGGGCCGAGATCCCGAAGTGGAACACGATCTCGATCTCCGGCTACCACATGGCGGAGGCGGGGGCGTCCCCCGCGCAGGAGATCGCGTTCACGCTGGCCGACGGCATCGAGTACGTCCGGACGGCGGTCGCGGCCGGGATGGACGTCGACGACTTCGCGCCGCGCCTGTCGTTCTTCTTCGTCTCCCGCACCACGATCCTGGAGGAGGTCGCCAAGTTCCGGGCGGCCCGCCGGATCTGGGCGCGGGTGATGAAGGAGGAGTTCGGGGCGGAGAACCCCAAGTCCCTGATGCTGCGTTTCCACACGCAGACCGCCGGGGTGCAGCTGACGGCCCAGCAGCCCGAGATCAACCTGGTCCGCGTCGCCGTCCAGGGCCTGGCGGCGGTGCTCGGCGGCACCCAGTCCCTGCACACCAACTCCTTCGACGAGGCCATCGCGCTGCCCACCGACAAGTCCGCCCGCCTCGCCCTGCGCACCCAGCAGGTCCTGGCCTACGAGACGGACGTGACGGCGACCGTCGACCCCTTCGCGGGTTCCTACGTCATCGAGAAGATGACCGACGAGGTGGAGGCCGCGGCGCTGGAGCTGATGGCCAAGGTCGAGGACCTCGGCGGCGCGGTCGACGCCATCGAGCACGGCTTCCAGAAGAGCGAGATCGAGCGCAGCGCCTACCGCATCGCCCAGGAGACCGACTCCGGTGAACGGGTCGTGGTCGGCGTCAACCGCTACCAGCTCGACGCGGAGGAGCCCTACGAGCCGCTGCGCGTCGACCCGGCGATCGAGGCCCGGCAGGCCGAACGCCTGGCCAGGCTCCGCGCGGAGCGCGACCAGGGCGCCGTGGACTCGGCACTCGCCGCCCTGCAGAAGGCGGCGGAGGGCGAGGACAACGTCCTGTACCCGATGCGCGAGGCGCTGCGGGCGCGGGCGACGGTGGGCGAGGTGTGCAACGCGCTGCGGGAGATCTGGGGGACGTACGT
>NZ_JBFAKH010000266.1:0-1462 GCF_040655635.1 Streptomyces sp. NPDC050388 | reverse complement strand
CTGGACACCTCGGCCGACGCGCGCGGCCGGGTGGTGCCGGCGGTGCGGCCGGCCCGCGTACCGCTCTCGCACGCCCAGCAGCGGCTGTGGTTCCTGCACCGTTTCGAGGGCCCCAGCGCCACGTACAACCTGCCCGTCGCCCTGCGGATGACGGGAGCGCTGGACGAGGAGGCGCTGCGGCAGGCGCTGGCGGACGTCGTGGACCGGCACGAGAGCCTGCGCACGGTGTTCGCGGAGGACGCCGAGGGCCCGTACCAGATCGTGCGGGACGTCACCGAGGTGTCTCTCACGGTGACCGCCACGGACGAGGAGCACCTGCACGAGGAACTGGACCATGCCTCCCGTACGACATTCGAGCTAAGCGAGGAACCGCCCCTGCGCGCCTTCCTGTTCGAGCTCGGCGACGAGGAGTACGTCCTGCTCGCGGTCGTCCACCACATAGCGGGCGACGCCTGGTCGATGGGCCCCCTCGCCCGTGACCTGGTAGCGGCGTACGCGGCCCGGGTGCGGGGCACGGCCCCCGAGTGGGCGCCGCTGCCGGTGCAGTACGCCGACTACAGCCTCTGGCAGCACGTCGTCCTCGGCTCCGAGGACGACCCCGACAGCGAGGCCACCCGCCAACTCGACCACTGGAAGCGGGCGCTGGCCGGGCTGCCCGAAGAGTTGTCGCTGCCGTTCGACCGCCCGAGGCCGGCCGTGGCCTCGTACCGGGGCGACCGGGTCACCTTCGATGTGCCGGAGGACGTGTACAGCGGTCTGGTACGCGTCGCCCGTGAGGGCAGGTCCAGTCTGTTCATGGTGCTCCAGGCGAGCCTGGCGGCGCTGCTGTCCCGGCTGGGCGCGGGCACGGACATCCCGCTGGGCACGCCGATCGCCGGCCGCACCGACGACGCGCTCGACGACCTGGTCGGCTTCTTCGTGAACACGCTGGTGCTGCGCACCGACACCTCGGGCGACCCCACGTTCACCGAACTGCTGGAGCGGGTGCGGACGGCGGACCTCGCCGCCTACGCCCACCAGGACCTGCCGTTCGAACGGCTGGTGGAGGCGGTCAACCCGGAGCGCTCGCTCGCCCGGCACCCCCTCTTCCAGACCATGCTCACCCTGAACAACACGGACCAGGGCGCGGCGTCCGCCGTCACCTCCCTGCCCGGCCTGGAAGTGAGCAGCCGACCGGTCGGAATCGGCGCCGCCAAGTTCGACCTGTCCTTCCGACTCGCCGAACGGCGTCCCACGGCGGAGACCGAGTCCGCCGCGCTGGGTGGTGCACTGGACTACAGCACCGATCTGTTCGACCGCGGGACCGCACAGTCCATCGCCGACCGCTTCGTCCGCGTACTCACCGCCCTGGCCCAGGACCCGGATCGCCGGGTCTCCGAGGTGGAGGTGCTGGAGGAGGCCGAGCGGCAGCGGGTGCTGTCCGGCTGGCAGGGCGCCTCCCGTGCCGTGCGCGGGCGGTCGC
>NZ_JBFAKH010000265.1:0-1479 GCF_040655635.1 Streptomyces sp. NPDC050388 | reverse complement strand
GGGTCTTCAAAGTTGAGCGGTGCGGAGGTGTCCGCGGGCTCGGCGGGTGGTGACGCAGCGTGTCCGTAGTCGTTGGTGGTCGGCGTTGCGAAAGCCGAACGCGTTGCGGGCGACGAGCTTGATCACGCGGTTGATGCCTTCGCTCTTGGCGTTGCTGTGCCCGGTGTCGATGAACGCTTCGGTCTCCGGCCACCAGCGGTCGACGGTGGCGGCGAGCCGGCGGACCTCGGGGATGTCGGAGTCCGCGCACCAGGTGAGGAACTTCCAGCGGGCGTGGCCGACTTGGTGCCGATCGGCACGGGTACGGGCCAGGGCGAGCAGGTTGCGCGGGTCCTCCTTGGCGATCCATGCCGTCAGCAGGGTCTGGCCGATCTTTCCCTCGCCCAGCAGCGCGTTCCACATCGTGGCGAACTGGTCGTCGGTGAGGTCCTCGCGGTTGCGCAGCAGGCGCCGCCTGGCCTTCCACTCGGGGTCACTGGCGCGTCCGCGCCGGCCGCGGGTCTCGGCGGTGATGCGGCGCCTGACCATGGACAGCATCTTGTCGGCGAGCTGGACGACGTGGAAGTGGTCGACCACGACGGTGGCGTGCGGCAGGCCGGTGCGGACGGCGGCGCGGTAGGTGGCCGACATGTCGATGGCCACGTACTGGATGCTCTTTCTCCAGGTCAGTGGGGTGGTGACGAGCCAGGCGAGCACATCGGCGACGGTACGGCCCTCGACCTGGCCGAGCAGGCCGCCGGTGCCGAGCGCGTCGACGAACCCCGTATGCCACCGATCACGCGTCAGCAGCCACCTGCCCATGGGGGGGCCTGTTCCCGGCGCGGCCGTCCGCGCCGGGTCTCGTCGATGCCCAGCACCTGCACCCCGGGCAGCGGTGCCTCGGTGACCTCGTGGGCGGCGGTGCGGAAGGCGTCCATCACGGTCGGCCAGGACAGGTGCAGATCCCGGGCGGCCTGGATGACGGTGGAGCCGGCGTCGCGTATCCGGCACCCGGCGGCCCCGCGCAGCCGCATGGTGATCCGCGCACCGGCCGGTAGCTGCGGGATCTGCTCGGTGAACGACCGGCGCGGGCAGCCGGGCTCCCGGCAGAACCAGCGACGCTTGCGCCAACGGGACTCCAGCCCGCTCTCGCCATAGGGCAGATCGTGGGGTCGGGTGATGGCGGAGCCCTTCACTCGGGTGGCGAAGACCCCGCAGACCGGGCAGGCCCGGGCCGTCTCATCGGCCGTGGCCAGGTGGACGCGGCGTGTCCCATCGGCCAGCCGCTCGACCCGGGCGACGGACACCCCGTCGAGGCCGAGCAGCACCGTCGTATCGTTGAGCAAGCCCGTGGCTCCTGGATGATCGTTCTGCGTAGAGAACAGAAATGATCACTCAGGACCAGGGGCGCCCCTGCAAGGGCCGAGCCACCCCCTTCGCCACAGAACGTGACGCCACGACAGCAAGCCGAACCAGCGCACCGCTCAACTTCGAAGACCC
>NZ_JBFAKH010000264.1:0-1502 GCF_040655635.1 Streptomyces sp. NPDC050388 | reverse complement strand
CCGGGTAGTAGCGCTGACCGGTGAACTTCTTGGCGGCGGTGTCGTAGTGGAGTTCCTGGCCGGCCAGGTAGAGGACGGTCTTGCCGAGGCCTCGGGACCAGTGGGGCCCCGCAGCGACCGCGTAAGACCCGCTGGCCGCCGGGTACCGACCATCGTAGATGCGCGCTTCAGAACCCTGGGGCCGGGAGGAAGTCCGGCCACCATGGGGGCGCGCCGCTGGGGCAGTCGTAGGTGGTGCCGCTCCAGAAAAGTGAGAGGGCGCACCAGGAAACGGCGATGAGCGTCACTGCGAGGGCGAAGGCGTGGAGAAAGGGACGGTTCCCAAGAAGGGCCCCCACCGCAACCCAACCCAGCAGCAGGACCGCCCAGAGGCCCGGGATGAAGAGGAAGAGCAGAAAGCTGCTGTTGGCCGCGTTGTTCACTCCCGTGTCGCAGGCGTTCCACACCCTGCCCAGAAGCATGGCCGCGAGCACCGCGAGAGCCAGCCCCACCATTGCGCCAAGACATCCATGCAGCCGTCGGTTCCCCATACGCCCCCTCCGTTCATCGTCGGCTCCGGAAAGCACCGGAGCCGAACCGCTCGTCACTGTATCCACCCGCTCCGCACCCCCTGACCAGCGGGGACCGGCCCGCCCCTTGACGGACGGGCCGGTCCCCGGCGGGAGGGTCCGGACTACTTCTTCTTCACCTGGTCCACTCCCTTCGTGTACATCTGCCCGATCGTGTCGATCACCGCGGCGTGGAACTGTTCCCTGGTCAGGTTGAGACCGTGTTTATCGAAGAGGTCGACCCCAGCCTGCATTGTCACCTGGTCGCCCAGGTCATCCTGTCCAACGAGGACGGGATCGGCGACCGAGGCCCCTTCGATGAGCGTCTTGGAGTCGAGGCCGGCGGCCCGGCCGACGTAGCCGTAGTGGACGTTCGACCACATGTCGTAGAAAACCTTGTAGTCGGTGCCCGGCACATCGATGAAGTAGCCCTTCTTTGAAAGGTTGAACTTCTTGTCGAGCTTGGGCTTATGGTCCCACTCGCAGATCTTGGGGCAGACCTTGGCAGTCCACACGGCCAAGGCCGCGGCCCTGTCTCTCCCCTGAGAGCGTCCGGCCAGTCCGTCGTACCAGGCCCACGGACGTAGAAGCCCCTGGATGGTCCTCACCTCGTTGGACCGGGCGTTGTAAGTCAGTTCGTCGTACATGTAGCTCGCCATCTCGGAGAACAGGTCCTCCCCCATCTTCAGGTCGGGCTTGGGCTCGGGGCCCTTCTTGAAGGTGGTCTTGCGGGAGGCCTTTCCGCCGTTGTTCCTGACAGTGATGGTGAGGACCCCGCTGAAGCCGCTGAAGCCGCCGGAGCCGCCGGAGCCGCCGGAGCCGCCGGGATTTACGGACACCGTGGACGTTGTCGTGTACGACCAGTCCCAGCCGGTAGCGGTCTTGGTGAAGGTTTCGGTACCGCCATTGCAGGAGCTCGAGGAGCCGCCGCACATCCCGTCGGGACGAAGTCCG
>NZ_JBFAKH010000263.1:0-1527 GCF_040655635.1 Streptomyces sp. NPDC050388 | reverse complement strand
CGGTAGTTGTCAAGTCAAATGAGACGTTTACTTCGCTATGAGATTTGTGATTCGGTTTGCGCTCGTTTGATGGGGTCGTTGATCCAGACCTGGCCGGGTATCTCGGGTGGTCTCGGCCGGCGAGCGAAGCGCTCGGGATGGCGTTCGTAAGCCCCGGCGAGGGCGACGGACCGCTGATCCCTCACCTCGTGGGCGGTGCCGAAGTGGACCGAGGCGGGGGTGTGCAGGCCGATCCCGGAGTGGCGGTGCTCGTGGTTGTAGTAGCTGATGAACGCGTCCATCCACTCCCTGGCGTGCGCCAGGGAGTCGAAGCGTGCGGGGTAGTCGGGTGCGTACTTGGTGGTGCGGAACTGGCTTTCGCTGAAGGGGTTGTCGTTGCTCACCCGGGGACGGGAATGGCTCCTGGTGACACCGAGGTCAATCAGCAGCTGGGAGACCTTCTTGCTGGTCATGGAGGTGCCGCGGTCCGCGTGGACGGTCTCGGGCACGATGCCGTTGCGTTCGATGGTCTCGCGGATCAACTCCTCGGCCCGCTCGGCCGTTTCGGCGCGTTCGACGGTGTGCCCGACGATGTAGCGGCTGAAGATGTCGATGATCACGTAGGCGTGGAACCAGATGCCCTTGGCCGGTCCGGGCAGTCGGGTGATGTCCCAGGTGAAAACCTGCGACGGCCCGGTCGCGACGAGTTCGGGGATCGTCCTGGGCGGGTGGGTGGCCTGGCGGCGGCGTTCGCCGTTCTGCCCGGCGGCCGACAGGATCCGGTACATCGTCCGCTCCGAGCACCAGTAGTTCCCCGCGTCCAGCTCACGTGCCCAGACCTGGGCGGGCGGCAGGTCGGCGTACTCCGGCCGGTTCAGCAGTGCCAGGACCGCGGCCCGCTCGGCCGGTGAGAGGGCCGAGGCGGGCGTGGGTCTCGGGGACGGTTCAGGCTTCGGCCTCGGGCTGAGGTGGCGGTAGTGGGTGGCGCGTGAGCGTCCGGTCAGCCGGCAGGCCGCCGTCGTGCCCAACTGGCCCTGGACGCCCGCGAACGCCTCGGTGATCACCGGTGCGGCGGCGTGCTTCAGTCCGCGCTCTCGGAGAGCAGTTCCAAGAGCGCGTTGGCTTTTCCCATGACTTCCAGGGCCGCGTCCCGGCGGGCCAGGTCCTTCTCCAGCCGGGCGATCTTCTTGCGGAGTCGTTCCAGCTCGGCCTGCTCGGCCGCCTGCTTCGGCCGGGCCGGCGAGGTGCGCTGATCGGTCAGGGCGTCCAGAGCGCCGCCGTCGCGGGCCTGGCGCCACTCGATCACGTGCGAGTGGTACAGCCGCTCACGCCGAAGGACCGCGCCCTTCTCCCCGGTCGGGGCGGCGTCGTACTCGGCGACGATCCGCAGCTTGTACTCCGCGGAGAACGTCCGCCGCTTCGGACGGGGCGCCGGATCCGATCCGGAGCTACGGGGGGTGGTGCTGGCCATGCCGGGGTGTACTCCTGTCTCGCCCTTCCAGCCTAACCCGGCAAAGCGGGCGTCTCAGCCAAGGCTGTCAGAGAGGG
>NZ_JBFAKH010000262.1:0-1555 GCF_040655635.1 Streptomyces sp. NPDC050388 | reverse complement strand
GGGGGGTGCCTCTATGTCTTTCGTCAAGGCGTCCAGGTTTGGTTTGGGGTGGTTTGACTTGCTGGGGTCATGCGGCGAGTTCGACGTCCGTGGGGACGCGGGGTTCGTAGAAGGTGCCGTCGCGGAGCATGGCGAACAGGACGCTGATGCGTTGACGGGCCAGGCGGAGAAGGGCCTGGGTGTGGGTCTTGCCGCGGGCTCGCTGGCGGTCGTAGTAGGTGCGGGAGGCCGCATCGGCGTTCATGCAGGCGAAGGCGGAGAGGAACATGGCGCGTTTGAGCTGCCGGTTTCCGCCTCGGGGTGCGTGCTCCCCGTGGATCGAGGTCCCGGACGACCTCGTGGCCGGGGCCAGGCCGGCGTAGGAGGCGAGGTGGGCGGCGGTCGGAAAGCCGGTGCCGTCGCCGACGGTGACCAGCAGGACGGCGGCGGTCCTGACGCCGACGCCGGGCATCGACGTCAGGACCGGGGAAAGAGGGTGGGCCTCCAGCAGGGTGCTGATCTGGGCTTCCAGGGCCCGGCGCTGGGTGTGGACGGTGGCCAGGGAGGCGGCCAGGGTGGGGATGACGATGTCGAGGGTGCCGGTGCCCGGGACGACGACGGTCTGTTCCTCGAGGGCGTCGAAGACGTCGTCGATCAGCCGCTGGGCCATGCGGGGGGCCTTGGGCCGGATCAGTTCGACGAGTCTGCGGCGGCCGGCTTTGCGCAGGGCGGCCGGGGAGCCGTGGCGTTCGAGCAGCCAGGTGACGGCCTGGTGGTCGAGGCGGGGGCCGAGGACGCGTTCCAGGCTGGGGTGGAACTGGGTGAGCAGGCCGCGTATCCGGTTGGAGGTGCGGGTGGCCTCGGCGGCGAGGTCCTGGTCGAAGCCGACCAGCACGGTGAGCTCGGCGGTGATCTCGTCGGTGAGCTGAAGCGAGCGCAGGGTGTGCGGCATGGTGCGGGCCGCGTCCGCGATCACGGCCGCGTCTTTGGCGTCGGTCTTCGCCTCTCCTGGGTAGAGGTCGGCGATCCGGCGCATGGCGAGTCCGGGCAGGTAGGCGACCTTGCAGCCCGCGTCCCGGGCCACGGTCAGCGGCAGGGCGCCGATGGAGGCGGGCTGGTCCACGACCACCAGCACGGTGCCGAACTTCGCGGCCAGCTTGTCGAACACGGCCCGCAGCTTCGGTTCGCTGTTGGGCAGCTGCTTGTCGAAGACCTTCTTGCCGGCCGGGGTGAGTCCGTGGCCGTGATGGGCGCTCTTGCCGACGTCCAGGCCGAGGAACACACCCACGTCTTCGGTGTCGAACATAGCGCCCTTCCAGGGGTGTTGACGGTGCCGGCCTCGGGGTCGGTGTCGTACGCGCGCATCCACGTTATGCAGACCTGCCATCCGCGAGCTGTCCGGCATTGCGCCGGACCGGGTGGCGGCCGGACCTCTCATCAGCGTCTCCGACGGCACCTTCCGGGCCCGGTGACACCACCCCCCAGGTCATCCGATCGACAGGGGGACACAGTCATGCCGGGCCCGGAGGCCAGCGGCCCTCTTGCAGGACCGCGGAAAACATAACGGGGGGGGAGC
>NZ_JBFAKH010000261.1:0-1582 GCF_040655635.1 Streptomyces sp. NPDC050388 | reverse complement strand
GTGTGAGGTCAGCGCCAGCTGTGCGGGGCGCGGAAACCCGGCTCGCGTTCGAGGCGGCGCCAGCCGGCCCTGGCGCGGCCGCGGTGGGTCCGGGCCCCGGAGGTGGGGCGGGTGGCCGCGCGGGCGAGGAGGATCGCCGTGATGGCGGCGACTTCCTCGGGCTCCGCGTGGCCCTTCTCGACACGGATGTCAGGTGTGCTCATGGGTGTCAGTCTCCCTGGGAGAGAGGTCCGCGGGGTTGCCGCGGCGGGTCCGCCGGTTTACTGCGGCGGGTTGCCGTGCTTACGGGAGGGCAGGTCGGCGTGCTTGCTCTGGAGCATCGCCAGGGACCGGATCAGCACCTCGCGGGTCTCGGCGGGGTCGATGACGTCGTCGACCAGACCGCGTTCGGCCGCGTAGTAGGGGTGCATCAGCTCGGCCTTGTACTCCTTGACCATGCGCGCCCGCATGGCGTCCGGGTCCTCGGCGCCGGCGATCTGGCGGCGGAAGATGACGTTGGCCGCGCCCTCCGCGCCCATCACGGCGATCTCGTTGGTGGGCCAGGCGTAGGTGAGGTCGGCGCCGATGGACTGGCTGTCCATGACGATGTACGCGCCGCCGTACGCCTTGCGCAGGATCAGCGAGATCCTCGGCACGGTGGCGTTGCAGTAGGCGTAGAGCAGTTTGGCGCCGTGGCGGATGATGCCGCCGTGCTCCTGGTCGACGCCCGGGAGGAAGCCGGGGACGTCCAGGAAGGTGAGGATCGGGATGTTGAAGGCGTCGCACATCTGCACGAAGCGGGCGGCCTTCTCGGACGCCTCGATGTCGAGCACGCCCGCCAGCGTCTGGGGCTGGTTGGCGACGATGCCGACGACCTGGCCGTCCATCCGGGCCAGCGCGCAGATGATGTTGCGCGCCCAGCGCTCGTGGACCTCGAGGTACTCGCCGTCGTCGACGATCTCCTCGATGACCTTGGTCATGTCGTACGGGCGGTTGCCGTCGGCCGGGACCAGGTCCAGCAGGCTCTCGCCGCGGCGCTCCGCGGGGTCGGCGCTCTCGGCCCGCGGGGGGGTCTCGCGGTTGTTCTGCGGGAGCAGCGAGAGGAGGTAGCGCACCTCGGCGATGCACGTCTCCTCGTCGTCGTAGGCGAAGTGGCAGACACCGCTGGTCTCGGCGTGCACGTCCGCGCCGCCCAGGCCGTTCTGGGTGATCTCCTCACCGGTGACGGCCTTGACCACGTCCGGGCCGGTGATGAACATCTGGGAGGTCTCGCGGACCATGAACACGAAGTCCGTCAGGGCGGGGCTGTAGGCCGCGCCGCCCGCACACGGGCCGAGCATCACGCTGATCTGCGGGATGACGCCGGACGCCTTGGTGTTGCGCTGGAAGATGCCCCCGTAGCCGGCGAGCGCCGAGACGCCCTCCTGGATACGGGCGCCCGCGCCGTCGTTGAGGGAGACCAGCGGCGCACCCGCCGCGATGGCCATGTCCATGATCTTGTGGATCTTGGTGGCGTGGGCCTCGCCCAGCGCACCGCCGAAGATCCGGAAGTCATGGGCGTAGACGAAGACCGTACGGTCCTCCACCGTGCCCCAGCCGGTGA
>NZ_JBFAKH010000260.1:0-1597 GCF_040655635.1 Streptomyces sp. NPDC050388 | reverse complement strand
ATCGCGTGGAGGAGGCCTACGAGGTCTTCGCGCACGGCCCGGACACCGGCGCCCTGAAGGTCGTGCTGCACCGCGAGGTGCCGTGACCGCCCCGGTAGCGCAAGGCCGACAGTCCCGCTCCCCCTCCCTCACCGCGGTTCGTCCGACGACCCGTTCGCCAGATGGAACGTGACGTCGACCACCCCTTCGACGGCGCGCACGGCGCGGGCGACGACGGGCACCAGCGAGGTGTCCCGTATACGGCCGGTGAGGGTGACGACACCGTCGGAGACCTCCACCCCTATGGCCTCGAGCGGGGCCGGGAAGAGGGGAGCGACGATCTCCCCGCGGACCTCTTGGGCGAGCTCCTCGTCCGTCCGCAGAAAGACCTTCAACAGGTCGACCCGGCTGACGATGCCTTCGAGCAGCCCTTTCCGGCTCACGACGGGCAGCCGCTTGACCTTGCGCTGAGCCATGATGCGGGCCGCCTGCGCGACGGGGGCGTCGGCGTGGACGGTGACGGCCGGGGTGCTCATCAGCTCTCCGGCGGTCAGTGCCCCCGCCTTGGCCAGATCGGGCAGGCGGTGCCGCTGCATGAACCGGTCGGGGTCGCTGTCGCGGAACTCCTCCTTGGGCAGCAGATCGGCCTCGGAGACGACGCCGACGACCCGGCCCTCGCCTTCCAGCACCGGCAGGGCACTCACCTTCCACTGATCGATGAGCCGAACGATCTCCTTGAACGAGGCGTCGCGACCGACGGCCACGACGGTATGCGACATCACGTCGCTCACGGTGTGCGGGCTGCCGTTCATGGGGCTCCCCCTCGGGTTGTCAGGTACGTGGGTCGGCTCGTGGCCGCTGGGGCCGGGGCACACGGCACGGGGAACCCGGTCGTCACCTGCTCCCGCTGCCGTACGGGGCGTACAGATCGAGCAGCCGGACGCGGGTCGCGTGCAGGCGCCGGGCGACCGCCCGGCCGACCCGCACGGCGATCGCACGGCCGAACCCGGGGTCCTCGGCGCACAGTGCCCGCACCGGGCTGGTGGTCTCGGCGCCCAGGAGCCACGGGTGGGGCGGGAAGCGCAGGAACAGCCGACCAGTTCACCATGGCCCAGCGAATCGATCACGGCCGCACGACTGCCGGGGACCCGCAGATCGAGGGCGGCGGTCCCGGTCCGGATGATCCAGAACCGGTCGGCCCGCCGCCCCTCCGCGAACAGAGGGGCTCCGATGTCGAAGGAGACCTCGTGGGCGCGCCGCATCAGCCGCTCGCGGTGTTCGGCCGGGAGACCGGCGGCCGGAGTGGTGGTCGTCGCGGTTGCCATCCTTTCGTCCCCCTTCGCGCCTGCCCCCGCAGTCGAACGGCGACTTCGTCGGTCGTAACGACAGCGTGTACCCGATGGGCGCGGGAGGCCACGGGCCGGCCAGGCCCCATCCGAGGGCCCTTCGGCCCGACCGGGTGGAAGCATCGGCCACCCGGGCGCGCGACCACGGCACCGGGCGTCCGCAGCGGGCCGAAGTCCCCGGGCGACGGTCGAAGGCCCGGCCCCCAAGGTCCTCGTGCTCCGGTCGGCCGCCGCCGACCTGGCGATCGTCGGCGCCCGGCGCCGCCAGGGGC
>NZ_JBFAKH010000259.1:0-1645 GCF_040655635.1 Streptomyces sp. NPDC050388 | reverse complement strand
GGAACCTGCCCGCCACCTCCCTGGCCTGGGGCTTTTGGGCACAGGCCAGCAGCATGACCGGCCACCTCGACCAAACCGACGTGGAGCGGATGAACCGCAGTGGTGTGTCGGCCATCTCTCTCGAGGAGGGCCTGGAGCTCTTCGACATCGCCCTGTGTACAGGAGAGGCGTTCCTCGCGCCGATCAGCCTGGACCTGGCGGCGTTCCGCTCGGCTCCTGTGGTTCCGCATCTGCTGCGGAGCATGATCCGCACCACGAACCGCCGTGCGGCACAGGCTTCCGGAGCCGAGGGCGCCTCGGCCTTCGTCCAGCGCCTGCTGGCAGTCGGCGCGGAGGAGCGTGTCGGGCTGGTACTGGAGGCGGTACGTACGGAGGTCGCCGATGTCCTCGGCCACGCCTCCGCCGCCGCCGTCCCCGCCGAGCGGGCCTTCACCGAGCTCGGCTTCGACTCCCTGACCGCCGTCGAACTGCGCAACCGCCTCGGCAAGGTCACCGGGCTGCGCCTGCCCGCCACCCTGGTCTTCGACTACCCGAACCCGACCGTCCTGGCGAAGCACATCACCGCGGAGAGCGTCGGCGCCGTGGAAGCGGACACCCAGGTGTCCCGCACGGCAGGAGCGCCCGTCGTCCTCGACGCCGACGACCCGATCGTCATCGTGGGCATGAGCTGCCGCTTCCCCGGCGGTATCGCCAGTCCCGAGGACCTGTGGCGCCTGGTGGACTCCGGTGGTGACGCGATCTCGCCGCTGCCGACCGACCGCGGCTGGGACCTCAGCCGGCTCTTCGGGCACGAGGAGGAGGAGCGCACCGGCACGTCGTACGCGACCGAGGGCGGATTCCTGGACAACGCGGGCGAGTTCGACCCGGCGTTCTTCGGGATCTCGCCGCGTGAGGCCCTGGCCATGGACCCGCAGCAGCGCCTGCTGCTCGAGGCGGCCTGGGAGGCCATCGAGTACGCGGGTATCGACCCGACGACCCTGCGCGGCAGCCAGACCGGCGTGTACGCGGGTCTCATGTACCACGACTACGTGTCCCAGCTCGTCGAAGTCCCGGAGGGTGTCGAGGGCTTCCTGACCACCGGCACCGCGGGCAGCGTGGTGTCCGGCCGGGTCTCGTACGTCCTGGGCCTGGAGGGGCCGGCGGTCACGGTCGACACGGCGTGTTCGTCGTCGCTGGTCGCTCTGCACCTGGCGGCACAGGCACTGCGTGCGGGCGAATGCTCGCTGGCCCTCGCCGGCGGCGCGACCGTGATGGCCACACCGGGCAGCTTCATCGAGTTCAGCCGGCAGCGGGGACTCGCCCCGGACGGCCGGGTCAAGGCCTTCGCCGACACCGCCGACGGCACCGCGTGGTCGGAGGGCGTGGGCGTCCTGCTGCTCGAGCGGCTGTCCGACGCGCGCCGCAACGGCCACCAGGTGCTGGCGGTGGTGCGCGGCTCGGCGGTCAACCAGGACGGCGCGTCCAACGGCCTGACCGCCCCCAGCGGTCCCTCGCAGCAGCGCGTCATCCGTGCCGCGCTTGTCGGCGCCGGCCTGGCGGCCGGTGAGGTCGACGTGGTGGAGGCGCACGGCACCGGCACGACGCTGGGCGACCCGATCGAGGCGCAGGCGCTGCTGGCCACCTACGGCCAGGAGCACGACGCGGA
>NZ_JBFAKH010000258.1:0-1653 GCF_040655635.1 Streptomyces sp. NPDC050388 | reverse complement strand
CGGCCAGGCGCGGGCCTCGGTCAGCAGCTCCACCGCCCCCGCCGACCAGTCGATCTTCGACGACGGCTCGTCCACGTGCAGGGTCTGCGGCAGCAGGTCATGGCGCATGGCCATGACCATCTTGATGATGCCGGCGACGCCGGCGGCGGCCTGGGTGTGGCCGATGTTGGACTTCAGGGAGCCCAGCCACAGCGGCCGGTCCGCGTCGTGCTCCTGGCCGTAGGTGGCCAGCAGCGCCTGCGCCTCGATCGGGTCGCCCAGCGTCGTGCCGGTGCCGTGCGCCTCCACCACGTCCACGTCCGCCGCCGCGACACCCGCGTTGGCCAGCGCCTGGCGGATGACGCGTTCCTGGGCGGGGCCGTTGGGGGCGGTCAGACCGTTGGACGCGCCGTCCTGGTTGACGGCGGAGCCGCGCACGACGGCGAGGACCTGGTGGCCGTTGCGGCGGGCGTCGGACAGCCGCTCCACCAGCAGCACGCCGACACCCTCGGACCAGCCGGTGCCGTCCGCCGCGTCGGAGAAGGACTTGCAGCGACCGTCGGCGGCCAGGCCGCCCTGGCGGGAGAATTCCACGAAGCCGGCCGGGGTCGACATCACCGTCACGCCGCCGACCAGCGCCAGATCGCACTCACCGGTGCGCAGCGCCTGTGCCGCCAGGTGCAGGGCGACCAGCGACGACGAGCAGGCCGTGTCGACCGTCACCGCCGGGCCCTCCAGCCCGAAGGCGTAGGACAGACGACCAGACAGGACACTGGTGGCCGTGCCGGTCAGGAGTTGGCCGCTGACACCGTCCTCGCCCTTGGCCAGGGCCCCGGCGCCGTACCCCTGGCTGCATCCGCCGACGAAGACGCCGGTGCGGCTGCCGCGCAGCGTGACCGGGGCGATGCCGGCGCGCTCCAGGGTCTCCCACGACGCCTCCAGGACGAGGCGCTGCTGCGGGTCCATGGCCAGGGCCTCACGCGGCGAGATCCCGAAGAACTCGGGGTCGAAGGACCCGGCGTCGTGCAGGAAGCCGCCGACCCGGGCGAACGACCCGGCCGCCGTCTCCAGGTCTCCGAAGGGGATGTCCTCCCAACCCCGGTTCACCGGGAAGCCGGTGATGCCTTCGAGCCCGTCGCTGACGAGCTGCCACAGGTCCTCCGGCGTGCGGACACCTCCTGGCAGTCGGCAGCTCATGCCGACCACCACGACCGGGTCGTCGTCCACGGGCATCGGTCGGACAACCGCCGGTGCGCTGTCGGCATCCGTGCGGTTCAGCAGGTGCTCGACAAGGTGCCCGGCCAGGCTCTCGGCGTCCGGGTAGTCGAATACCAGGGTCGCGGGAAGCTGCAGTCCAGTCTCCTGGACGAGGCGGTTCCGCAGTTCCACCGCGGTGAGCGAGTCGAAGCCCAAGTCGCGGAACGCCGTCGTGGACGCGATGGCAGAAGCATCGCGGTGTCCCAGTACGGCCGCGGCGTGCGAGCGGACGCTCTCGCGAAGTGCGTCCCGGGCATCCGCATCGTCCAGACCTCGAAGCCGCTCTTCCCATACGGAATGCGCGGGAGTTTGTCCGTCGGCGGGGTCGCCGGTGGGCGCCTCGGTGGTGCGCTGGGCATCGGGCAGGTCGGCCAGCAGCGGGCTGCGGCGCAGGGCGGTGAAGGCGGGAGTGAAGCG
>NZ_JBFAKH010000257.1:0-1663 GCF_040655635.1 Streptomyces sp. NPDC050388 | reverse complement strand
CACTCGGCCATCCGGGCGGCGAACACCGGCGAGGCCTCCAGCAGCCCCACCGCCATCCCGGCCCACTGCGCCCCCTGACCGGGGAACACGAACACGGTGCGGGGGTCGGGGTGGGCCTCGGCGGTGACGGTGGTGGCGTCGGCGCGGCCCTCGGCGAGGGCCTCCAGCGCGGTCTCGAAGTCGGCGCGCTCGCCGGCGGTGATCGCGGCGCGGTGCTCGAAGCGGGCGCGGGTCAGGGCCAGCGAGTAGCCGATGTCCGCCACCGACGCCCCGGCGTCCGCGCGCAGGTGCGCCAGGAGCCGCTCCGCCTGCGCCGCGAGCGCCTGCTCGGTCTTGGCGGACAGCACCCACGGCACCGCACCCATCGGGGCCGGGGCCGGGGCCTGGTCCGGCTCGGCCGGCTCCTCGGCCGGGGCCTGCTCCAGGATCACGTGCGCGTTGGTACCGCTCATGCCGAAGGAGGACACGCCGGCCCGGCGCGGCGCACCGGTCTCCGGCCAGTCCACGGGCTGGGTGAGGAGCTCGACCGCGCCGGCGGTCCAGTCGACATGGGATGTCGGGGCGTCCACGTGGAGGGTCTGCGGGACGATGCCGTGCCGCATGGCCAGGACCATCTTCATCACACCGGCGACGCCGGCGGCGGCCTGGGTGTGCCCGATGTTCGACTTGACCGAGCCCAGCCACAGCGGCCGGTCCGCGTCGTGCTCCTGGCCGTAGGTGGCCAGCAGCGCCTGCGCCTCGATCGGGTCACCCAGCGTCGTGCCGGTGCCGTGCGCCTCCACCACGTCGATCTGGTCGGCGGAGACCTTCGCGTCGGCGAGCGCGGCGCGGATGACCCGCTGTTGCGACGGGCCGTTGGGGGCGGTCAGACCGTTGGACGCGCCGTCCTGGTTGACCGCGGAGCCGCGCACGACGGCGAGGACCTGGTGGCCGTTGCGGCGGGCGTCCGACAGCCGCTCCAGCAGCAGCACCCCGACGCCCTCGGCCAGCGCGAACCCGTCGGCCGATTCGGAGAAGGCCTTGCACCGGCCGTCCGCAGCCAACGCCTGCTGCCTGCTGAACTCCACGAAGGACGTCGGTGTCCCCATCACCATCACGCCGCCGGCCACCGCCATGGTGCACTCGCCGTTGCGCAGCGCTTGCGTGGCCATGTGAACCGCGACCAGGGACGACGAGCACGCCGTGTCCACGGTGACGGCGGGCCCTTCCAGGCCGAACGCGTACGAGACGCGCCCGGAGACGACACTGCCCGCGGTGCCCGTCAGGAGGTGGCCCTCGAAGCCGTTGGGCCGACCGCGCGTCGCACCCCCGTATCCGGAGGCCGCCGCGCCCACGTACACACCGGTACGGGTCCGGTGCATTGTGGCCGGGTCGATGCCCGCGTCCTCGAAGGCCTCCCACGAGGTCTCCAGCAGCACCCGCTGTTGGGGGTCCATGGCCAGGGCCTCGCGCGGCGAGATCCCGAAGAAGCCGGGGTCGAAGTCGCCGGCGTCCGCCAGGAATCCGCCCTTGCCCACGTACGAGGTCCCCCGGGTGTCTCCGGCCGTGTGGCGGAAGACGCTCAGGTTCCACTGCCGGTCGGCGGGGACGGTGTCGATGGCGTCGCGGCCTTCGGTGACCAGGCGCCACAGGTCGTCGGGGGAGGCGACGCCGCCGGGGAAGC
>NZ_JBFAKH010000256.1:0-1709 GCF_040655635.1 Streptomyces sp. NPDC050388 | reverse complement strand
CCGGGTCTCCGAGGTGGAGGTGCTGGAGGAGGCCGAGCGGCAGCGGGTGCTGTCCGGCTGGCAGGGCGCCTCCCGTGCCGTGCGCGGGCGGTCGCTGCCGGAGCTGTTCACCGAGCAGGCCGGCAGAACGCCGGACGCGGTGGCCGTCGAGTGCGGCGACCGGTCGCTGACCTACGGCGAGCTGGACGCCTGGTCGGGACGCGTCGCCGGCTGGCTGCGGACGCGCGGTGTGAACCGGGGTTCGTTCGTCGCGGTGAAGCTGCCGCGCTCGGTCGAACTCGTCGTGGCCCTGCTCGCGGTCACCAAGGCCGGGGCCGCCTACGTTCCGGTGGACCCGGAGTACCCGGCGGAACGCATCGCGCACATCCTCACCGACGCCTCACCCGCCCTCGTCCTCGACGACCCGGCCATGCTGGAACAGGCCGAAGCGCCGCTGGAAGCGGTCCGCGTCCACCCCCGCGACCCGGTGTACGTCATCTACACCTCCGGCTCCACGGGCCGGCCCAAGGGTGTCGTGGTCGAACACGCCTCCGTCGGCGCCTACCTGGAGCGGGCCCGCGAGGTCTACCCGGACGCGTCCGGCACGGCACTGCTGCACTCCTCGGTCGCCTTCGACCTGACCGTCACCGCCCTGTACACGCCGCTGGTCAGCGGCGGACGCGTGATCCTCACCGAACTGGACGAGCACGCCGCCGAAGCCGGCCGGCCGACCTTCATGAAGGTCACCCCCTCCCACCTGGGCCTGCTCGAAGCCCTCCCCGCGCAGACCTCCCCGTCGGGAACGCTGATCACCGGCGGCGAGGCCCTGCTCGGCGAGGCCCTGGCCGCCTGGCGCTCCGCGCACCCGGACGCCACCGTCATCAACGCCTACGGACCCACCGAGGCCACCGTCAACTGCACCGACTACCGCATCGCACCCGGCGAGACCGTCCCCTCCGGCCCGGTGCCGATCGGCCGTCCGTTCTGGAACACCCGCGCCTACGTCCTCGACGACCGCCTGCGCCCGGTCCCGCCCGGCGTCACCGGCGAACTGTACGTGGCCGGCATCGTCCTCGCCCGCGGCTACCACCACCGCCCCGACCTGACCTCCGAACGCTTCACCGCCGACCCCTACGGCCCGCCCGGCACCCGCATGTACCGCACCGGCGACACCGCCCGCTGGACCCACACCGGCCAACTCGTCTACACCGGCCGCGGCGACGACCAGGTCAAACTCCGCGGCTTCCGCATCGAACCCGGCGAGATCCAAGCCGTACTCATGTCCCACCCGCAGGTCACCCAGGCCGCGGTCATCGTCCGCGAGGACCGCCCCGGCGACCAGCGCCTGACCGCGTACGTCGTCGGCACCACCACCGACGACCTGCACGCGCACGCCGCCGTGCACCTGCCCGCGTACATGGTCCCGTCGGCCTTCGTGTCCCTGGACGAACTCCCCCTCACCCCGAACGGCAAGCTCGACCGCCGCGCCCTGCCCGCCCCCGAACACGACCAGGAAACCGGTACGGGACGGGCTCCCCGCACCTCCCAGGAGGAAGTGCTCTGCGCCCTGTTCGCCGAGGTCCTCGGCCTCGACGCCGTGACCATCGACGACGACTTCTTCCGCCTGGGCGGCCACTCCCTGCTGGCCACCAAACTGGTCAGCCGCATCCGCACCGCTGTCGGTGTCGAGCTGCCCATCCGCCAGCTCTTCGAGACCCCCACCGTCGCCG
>NZ_JBFAKH010000255.1:0-1741 GCF_040655635.1 Streptomyces sp. NPDC050388 | reverse complement strand
CCGTGACGGTGCACGACCGGGAGATCGTCCGCGGTGAGGCCACGGGCAACGGCCGTACGGACGTCCTGTCCACCGGCCCGCGCTACACCCCGACCGCCGGGAGCAGGCCGATCGCCCGGTGGGCGGCATCCACGGTCGGCCGAGCCATGCCCCTCGCCCGCTCCGCGCCGTCCCGCAACACCCCCTCCACATGACCGGGATCCGCGCACAACTCCTCGTGCTTCTCCTGCACCGGCCTCAACACCTCGACCACGGCCTCCGCGGTGTCCTTCTTCAAGGCCCCGTACGACTCGTACGCACCGGCCAACGCCTCCGGGTCCCCACCCGAGCACGCCGCGAGGATCTCCAGCAGATTCGCCACCCCCGGTCGCGCCTCCCTGTCGTACACGACGTCGCGCCCGCTGTCGGTCACCGCTCGCGCGACCTTCTTCCGCACCACGTCCGGCTCGTCCAGCAGATAGACGATCCCCGGCCCGACGTCGTCGCTCTTCCCCATCTTCGACATCGGGTCCTGCAGATTCATCACCCGTGCCGCCACCGCGGGATGCGTGGCCCGGGGCACGACGAAGGTGTGCCCGTACCGCTGGTTGAACCGCACGGCCAGATCCCGCGCCAGCTCCACGTGCGGCCTCTGGTCGTCACCCACGGGTACCTCGTCCGTCCCGTACGCCAGGATGTCCGCCGCCATCAGCACGGGATACGTCAGCAGCGACAGCCGCACGCTCCCACCCCGCCGCTGCTCCCGCGCGGCCTTCTCCCTGTACTGGATCATCCGCCGCATCTCGCCGTCGGTCGCCACGCATTCCAGCAGGTACGACAGACGGGCGTGTTCGTCGACATGGCTCTGCACGAACACGGTGCACGACTCCGGATCCAGCCCGGTGGCCAGCAACAGCGTCGCCGCCTGCCGGCTCAGTCTGCGTACCCGTGCCGGATCGTGGTCCACGGTCAGCGCGTGCAGATCGACGACGCAGAACACCGCGTCCGCCCGGTGCTGGTCGACCGCGGCCCACCGCCGCATGGCCCCCAGGTAGTTCCCCAGCGTCAGATGGCCGGTCGGTTTGATCCCGCTGAAGACCCGTGTCATCTCTTCCCGTCTCCGTCTCCCGGTCGTGCCGCCACCTCGGCCGGCCGCCTCCGAGTCCTGGACGGAGAGACGAGAACGGCCACCTGAGCGGCGGCCGTTGAGTGCATACGTAGGACGGCCGCTGTCAGGCGGCCCACCAGAACTGGCTGTACGTACGCGTGGTCATGCGGGCCAGGCTACGCCCTGGAGGCGGCCCGCGGGGGCGGATCGGAGCGCGAGTTGACATGCTCCGGCGTGATCCGTACTGTTCTCCGAGTTGTCCGACGTGAGCACCGACTCCGGTCGGTCCCCGGACAGCCATCCCGCAAGTACTGCAACTGCTCGACGGCAGTCTTCTGTCTGCCGTCATGCCATTGGTGCGTGTATTCGTGGAATGAGGAATCCGCGTTCGAAAGGGCGCAGGCCCCCGATTAGCTCGGGAGTCAGGAATCCGCTAGAGTCTCACTCGTCGGAACGGCCCAACGGCCGGAAAGGCAAACCCCGCTGACTGGGGGTCAGGTCGAGAAAGAAGATCTGATAGAGTCGGAGCCGCCGGAAAGGGAAACGCGGAAAGCGCGGCCCCGGAAGGCGAAAGCCCGAGGAAATCGGATCGGAAAGATCTGATAGAGTCGGAAACGCAAGACCGAAGGGAAGCGCCCGGAGGAAAGCCCGCGA
>NZ_JBFAKH010000254.1:0-1771 GCF_040655635.1 Streptomyces sp. NPDC050388 | reverse complement strand
CCGTCAGTCCTTGATCTCGCAGATCACCGCGCCGGAGGTGACCGACGCGCCCACCTCGGCGTTCAGCCCCTTGACCGTGCCCGAGCGGTGCGCGTTCAGCGGCTGCTCCATCTTCATCGCCTCCAGCACCACCACCAGATCACCCTCTTCGACCCGCTGCCCCTCCTCCACCGCGACCTTGACGATGGTGCCCTGCATCGGCGAGGCCAGCGCGTCCCCGGAGGCCACCGGCCCGGACCGCTTCGCGGCCCGGCGCTTGGGCCGGGCCCCGGCCGCCAGCCCGGTGCGGGCCAGCGACATGCCCAGCGCCGCGGGCAGCGACACCTCCAGCCGCTTGCCGCCCACCTCGACCACCACCGTCTCCCGGTCCGCCTCCTCCTCGACCGCGCCGTCGGCGGCGGCCGCGAACGGCTTGATCTCGTTGACGAACTCGGTCTCGATCCACCGGGTGTGCACGGTGAACGGGCCGTCCTGGCCGTGCAGCTCCGGGGCGAAGGCGGGATCGGCCACCACCGCGCGGTGGAACGGCAGGGCGGTGGCCATCCCCTCCACGGTGAACTCGGCCAGCGCCCGGGCGGCGCGCTGCAGCGCCTCGGCGCGGGTGCGGCCGGTGACGATCAGCTTGGCCAGCAGCGAGTCCCAGGCCGGGCCGATCACGCTGCCGGCCTCCACCCCGGCGTCCAGGCGCACCCCGGGCCCGGTGGGCGGATCGAAGCGGGTGACGGTGCCCGGGGCGGGCAGGAAGCCCCGGCCCGGGTCCTCGCCGTTGATGCGGAACTCCAGCGAGTGGCCGCGCAGCACCGGGTCGTCGTAGCCCAGTTCCTGGCCGTCGGCGATGCGGAACATCTCGCGCACCAGGTCGATCCCGGCCACCTCCTCGGTGACCGGGTGCTCGACCTGCAGCCGGGTGTTGACCTCCAGGAAGGAGATGGTGCCGTCCTGGCCGACGAGGAATTCCACGGTGCCGGCGCCGACGTAGCCGGCCTCCTTGAGGATGGCCTTGGAGGCGCGGTAGAGCTCGGCGGTCTGCGCGGTGGTGAGGAAGGGGGCGGGGGCCTCCTCGACCAGCTTCTGGTGGCGGCGCTGCAGCGAGCAGTCCCGGGTGGAGACGACCACCACGTTGCCGTGGGCATCGGCCAGGCACTGGGTCTCCACGTGCCGCGGCCTATCCAGGTAGCGCTCGACGAAGCACTCGCCGCGGCCGAAGGCGGCGGTGGCCTCGCGCACCGCGGACTCGTACAGCTCGGGCACCTCGTCCAGGGTGCGGGCGACCTTCAGGCCGCGGCCGCCGCCGCCGAAGGCGGCCTTGATGGCGATGGGCAGGCCGTGCTGCTTGGCGAAGGCGAGGACCTCGTCGGCGCCGGTGACCGGGTCGGGGGTGCCGGCCACCAGCGGGGCGCCGGCGCGCTGGGCGATGTGCCGGGCGGCGACCTTGTCGCCCAGGTCGCGGATGGCCTGCGGGGGCGGGCCGATCCAGATCAGGCCGGCGTCCAGGACCGCCTGGGCGAAGTCGGCGTTCTCGGAGAGGAAGCCGTAGCCGGGGTGGATGGCGTCCGCGCCGGACTCGGCGGCGGCCTTGAGGACCTTGTCGCTGTCCAGGTAGCTGGTGGCCGGGGTGTCACCGCCCAGGGCGAAGGCCTCGTCCGCGGCGCGGACGTGCAGGGCGTCCCGGTCCGGGTCGGCGTAGACGGCGACGCTCGCGATGCCGGCATCCCGGCAGGCCCGGGCCACGCGGACAGCGATTTCGCCACGGTTGGCGATGAGCACCTTG
>NZ_JBFAKH010000253.1:0-1838 GCF_040655635.1 Streptomyces sp. NPDC050388 | reverse complement strand
GTCGTGACCGCGTGCCTTTTGAAGAATGAGCCTGCGAGTTTGCGGTGTGTTGCGAGGTTAACCCGGGTGGGGAAGCCGTAGCGAAAGCGAGTCCGAACAGGGCGCCTTCAGTAGCACGCTCAAGACCCGAAGCGGAGTGATCTAGCCATGGGCAGGTTGAAGCGGCTGTAAGAGGTCGTGGAGGACCGAACCCACCAGGGTTGAAAACCTGGGGGATGACCTGTGGTTAGGGGTGAAAGGCCAATCAAACTCCGTGATAGCTGGTTCTCCCCGAAATGCATTTAGGTGCAGCGTCGCGTGTTTCTTGCCGGAGGTAGAGCACTGGATAGGCGATGGGCCCTACCGGGTTACTGACCTTAGCCAAACTCCGAATGCCGGCAAGTGAGAGCGCGGCAGTGAGACCGTGGGGGATAAGCTCCATGGTCGAGAGGGAAACAGCCCAGAGCATCGACTAAGGCCCCCAAGCGTACGCTAAGTGGGAAAGGATGTGGAGTCGCACAGACAACCAGGAGGTTGGCTTAGAAGCAGCCATCCTTGAAAGAGTGCGTAATAGCTCACTGGTCTAGTGATTCCGCGCCGACAATGTAGCGGGGCTCAAGCGTACCGCCGACGTCGTGTCATTGCGATAGATACCCCCAACGGGGATCGTGATGGGTAGGGGAGCGTCGTGTGCCGGGTGAAGCAGCCGCGGAAGCGAGTTGTGGACGGTACACGAGTGAGAATGCAGGCATGAGTAGCGATACACACGTGAGAAACGTGTGCGCCGATTGACCAAGGGTTCCTGGGTCAAGCTGATCTGCCCAGGGTAAGTCGGGACCTAAGGCGAGGCCGACAGGCGTAGTCGATGGACAACCGGTTGATATTCCGGTACCCGCGGTGCAGCGCCAGACATCGAACCAGGCGATGCTAAGTCCGTGAAGCCGCCCCGATCTCTTCGGAGTTGAGGGGAGTGGTGGAGCCGACGGACCAGACCTGCAGTAGGTGAGTGATGGGGTGACGCAGGAAGGCAGTCCAGCCCGGGCGGTGGTTGTCCCGGGGCAAGGGTGTAGCCCGAGTGGTAGGCAAATCCGCCACTTATCAGGGTGAGACCCGATGCCGAGCCGATTGCGGCGAAGTGGATGATCCTATGCTGTCGAGAAAAGCCTCTAGCGAGTTGCACGGCGGCCCGTACCCCAAACCGACTCAGGTGGTCAGGTAGAGAATACCGAGGCGTTCGGGTGAACTATGGTTAAGGAACTCGGCAAAATGCCCCCGTAACTTCGGGAGAAGGGGGGCCACACCCGGTGATCGGATTTACTCCGTGAGCTGGGGGTGGCCGCAGAGACCAGCGAGAAGCGACTGTTTACTAAAAACACAGGTCCGTGCGAAGCCGTAAGGCGAGGTATACGGACTGACGCCTGCCCGGTGCTGGAACGTTAAGGGGACCGGTCAGTCTGGATTCGTCCAGGCGAAGCTGAGAACTTAAGCGCCAGTAAACGGCGGTGGTAACTATAACCATCCTAAGGTAGCGAAATTCCTTGTCGGGTAAGTTCCGACCTGCACGAATGGCGTAACGACTTCTCGACTGTCTCAACCATAGGCCCGGTGAAATTGCACTACGAGTAAAGATGCTCGTTTCGCGCAGCAGGACGGAAAGACCCCGGGACCTTTACTACAGTTTGATATTGGTGTTCGGTTCGGCTTGTGTAGGATAGCTGGGAGACCGTGAAGCCGCCACGCCAGTGGTGGTGGAGTCGTCGTTGAAATACCAGTCTGGTCGTGCTGGATGTCTAACCTGGGTCCGTGATCCGGATCAGGGACAGTGTCTGATGGGTAGTTTAACTGGGGCGGTTGCCTCC
>NZ_JBFAKH010000252.1:0-1872 GCF_040655635.1 Streptomyces sp. NPDC050388 | reverse complement strand
CCTCCTCGCCGACTGGAACGACACGGCGCGTGAGGTGCCGGGGCGTTCGGTGGTGGAGCTGTTCGAGGAGCGGGTGGCCTCGGACCCGGCCGCGGAGGCCGTGGCCGCGGGCGAGGTGTCACTGTCGTACGGCGAACTGGACGACCGTGCGGAGCGGCTGGCCCGAGTGCTGGTCGAGCGCGGAGCCGGCGCCGAACGATTCGTGGCGGTGGCGCTGCCCAGGTCCGTGGACCTGGTCGTCGCCCTGCTCGCGGTCTGGAAGACCGGCGCCGCCTATCTCCCGCTGGACACCGAGTACCCGGCCGAGCGGCTGGCGTACATGCTGGACGACGCCGACCCCGTCCTGCTCCTGACCACGAGCGACCTGACCCCCATACTGCCGGAGGAACCGGCCGTAGCGCGATTGCTGCTGGACGTCCCCGAGACCACCGACGCTCTGTCGCGGCTCGCGGGCGACCAGTCCCTGACCCGTCCGGCTCTCACGAACCCGGCCTACGTGATCTACACGTCGGGGTCGACGGGACGCCCGAAGGGCGTGGTCGTGCCGCAGGGCGCGCTGGTGAACTTCCTGACCGCGATGCAGCAGCGCTTCGAACTCCACCCCGGTGAGCGCCTGCTGGCGGTGACCACCGTCGGCTTCGACATCGCCGGACTGGAACTGTTCGTGCCCCTGCTCTCCGGCGCGTCGATCGTGGTGGCGGAGCGGGACGTCGTCCGGGATCCGGCCGCGTTGTGCGGTTTGGTGCGGTCGGCCGGCGTGTCCGTAATGCAGGCGACGCCGAGCCTGTGGCGGGCGGTACTCGCCGAGGACACGGCGGTGCTGGCCGGGGTGCGGGTACTGGTCGGCGGCGAAGCACTGCCCGCCGACCTGGCCGAAACACTCGTCCAGCACGCGATGTCGGTGATCAACCTGTACGGACCCACGGAAACCACCATCTGGTCCACCCAATGGCCGCTGACCGCCGACGGCGCACGCCGGCCACGCATCGGCCGCCCGATCGCCAACACCCAGGTGTACGTCCTCGACGGCACGCTGCGGCCGGTCCCGGCCGGGGTGCCCGGCGAGCTCTACATCGCCGGCCACGGCGTCGTACGCGGCTACCACGGCCGCCCGGCACTGACCTCCGAACGCTTCGTCGCCGACCCCTACGGCCCGCCCGGCACCCGCATGTACCGCACCGGCGACCTCGTCCGCTGGACCGCCGACGGAGAACTCGAATACCTCTCCCGGGTCGACGACCAGGTCAAGCTGCGCGGCTTCCGCATCGAGCTGGGTGAGATCGAGGCCGTGCTCGCCGGACACGAGCAGGTGGCACAGGCCGCCGTGCTCGTCCGCGAGGACCGCCCCGGAGACCGGCGCCTCGTCGCCTACCTCGTCCCGGCGACCCAGCAGCAGCCCATCGAGACGACGGACGTACGGGAACGGCTCGCCGCCCGGCTGCCGGACTACATGGTGCCCTCCGCCTTCGTGACCCTGGACGCCCTCCCGCTCACCCCCAACGGCAAGCTGGACCGCCGCGCCCTGCCCGCACCCGACTACGGACCCCTCACAGGAAGCGGCCGCGCGCCCCGCTCCCCCCGCGAGGAACTGCTCTGCACCCTCTTCGCCGAGGTGCTCGGCGTCGACACGGTCACCATCGACGACGACTTCTTCGCCCTGGGCGGCCACTCCCTGCTCGCCACCAAACTGGTCAGCCGCATCCGCACCGTCCTGGACACGGAGCTGGCCATCCGGCAGCTCTTCGAGGCGCCCACGGTGGCGCGGCTCGCCGGTGCGCTGGACACCTCGGCCGACGCGCGCGGCCGGGTGGTGCCGGCGGTGCGGCCGGCCCGCGTACCGCTCTCGCACGCCCAGCAGCGGCTGTGGTTCCT
>NZ_JBFAKH010000251.1:0-1922 GCF_040655635.1 Streptomyces sp. NPDC050388 | reverse complement strand
CGCGTACGGGCTCTTGCCGCGTACCTCCGCCAGCCGGAAGTCCCGTTCGATCTCCCGTTCTTCCGGGGAGAGCAGGACTTCCTCGCAACGCAGGTTCGCCGCCCTGAACACGCCGTTCCACCGGTCCGGGACCATCGGCAGACCCTGCTCCGTCAGCCACAACCAGGCTGGCTCCGGCCCGTCCGGGCCCTCCAGGAACAGCCACTGCCGCTCGCGCCATCCCAGGCGGCTGAGTTCCTGTTCGCCGACGACACCGTTCGCGTCGACCCACTCGACCTTCGGTCTCAGACCTCGCGTCACCTTCGTGACCAGCCGCATCATGGGCAGCCGCTCGTAGCGGCCTTCCGTCTGGGCGCGCTGCACCGCCCACGCGCGTTCTGACTCGACGTATGCCTCGGCCTGGCCGACCGCGTCCACCGACACGTAGAAGACCCGGCTGTGCTTCGACCGGGTGACCGCCGCAGCGACACGGCCATGGCAGTAACGGCCGAACCGCAGGCGCTGGCTGGGTAGTTCGAAGGTGAGCAGCGAACCACCCTCTTGCCGGCGCAGGCCGGAGCTGAGCAGCAGCTGCACGAAGCTGGTGTTGCGCAGCTCCGTCCGCGACTCCCACCCCGGCGTCGGCATTCCTGTACGGCTGAGGCCTCGCAGCCCGATGTCCGACCACAAGCCCCAGGTCCGCGGCGTCAGCCACAGCACTCGCGAGCTCACCGAGTCCGCCGCCCGGTCCCCTCGCCGCACGATGTCCACCGGCAGCGGGGACACCTTCGCCCACCGGAACAACTTGGTGAACGCTGCCGCCTCCCGGTTCCACTTCGTCCCGCTGATTCGGCGCGGGTTCTGTGGAGCCCGGCATCTCCAGTGCCGGTAGTCCGCCAGGTCCTGCCTGGTCGCCTGCCTCAAAGGAACTTCGCGCGAGGACAGGAAAGTCAACAAGGGCCGGATATCCGTCGCGTAATTCCGCTTGGTTTCCCGCTCCAGATCTCGGAATTCGACGGACCGAACGAAATTCAGCAGGTCCCGGTCCACCGTTCCGTCCGGTGACACGAACACCGGATCGCCCGGCCGGAGACCAATCCGGGCGACCTCGGCGGGCAGGTCCTGTACCCCCAGGACCCCCTCAGACGGCAGCGATCCCCACTGCCCCGGATCGGGCACCCACACCATGTTCCACTCGTGCAACTGACGCCTCCCCTGATGCTTGAACACGCCCAATCATCAGGGAAGTGGCGTCGATGACCGTGTTGAGCTTGCGGGCCATCCGGCGTTCCAGGATCAGCTTGAGGACGTCGACGGCGTCGCCGGTCGCGCTCTGGTCGCCGGGATCGTCGCTGACCGTACCGCGCAGGGCGTCGAGGGAGAGGACCTGGGAGGCCGGCCAGGTGCGGGCCAGGGTCGACTTGCCCGCACCGGAGGCGCCGATCAGCACGATCAGCCCGTTCTCGGGCAGGTCCGGGTACAGCACCGAGGTCATGCGGCATCTCCTTGCGGGTCGAGGGAGCGGGCAGCCCAGTTCAGGCGCTGCCCGGCGTTGTCGGTGAGCAGGGCAGCGGCCTCGTGCAGGGGGCAGGAGGCGTCGCCGTCGCGGTCGGGCTCGATTTGCTCCGCCCGGCGGGCGGCGGTGGTGAGCAGCTGCGCGAGGGAGGGGAAGAGGCCGTCGGGGACGTCGACGTCCTCCTGGAGCTCGCGCAGGATCGCGGCAAGCTCGGCGGCGTCGACGTCGTCGGCGCTCAGGTCGTCCTCGATCTGCTGGAGGGCGAGCTGAGCGATGCCGACCGAGGCGCGCATCCGGTCCAGGCGGCTGCGGGTGCGGCCGGTCATCGGGTGGTGGCCTTGGTGGTGGCGATCAGGGCGGCGAGGGTCTCCCAGCCGTGGTGCCAGGCGCTGTCGATGCAGTACGCGCCGTTGAGTCCGTGGTCGGC
>NZ_JBFAKH010000250.1:0-2015 GCF_040655635.1 Streptomyces sp. NPDC050388 | reverse complement strand
GCCCGCCGGGGGCCCTCGCGGCTCCGGGGCTTCGAGTGCCCAGCCCGAGACCTGCGCAAGCCTTTCGCCCCCCCTGCGTCGCGCGGCCGTCCGGGCCCAGCTCGACACCGTCGCCGACGTGCTCGGCCGGCAGTTCCCCAGGGTCAGGGCCATGCCCCTGGAGGCGAAGGAGGATCTGACCGTTTTCGCGGACTTCTCCGATCGGCACTGGAAGAAGATCCGGTCGACCAACCCGCAGGAGCGGGTCAACCGGGAGATCAAGCGCCGGACCGACGTCGTCCAGATCTCTCCCAACCCCGAGACCCTCGAGCACCTCACCACCGCCGTGCTCGTCGAGATGCACGACGAGGTGATCACCTTTCCCCGCCGCTGCCTCCCGAGGGCGGCATGGACAAAATCTGCCCAGTTGAAGATCAACCCGACACGGTTACCTCCTGCAGGGGACGTGACCCGGTCAGCCCGCCTCCTTGTGGATACCGCATGTCTCCGGTGATACCGCGGCAGACAGCCAGCCGTCAGCCCCTACGACATCACGAGTTCACCCTCAGTAACCGGCGATCCTGCGCTGCGTTGCCTTGGTTCCGGAGCCAGGGCTTCGGCGAAGTTCGATGCCGCCCAGTTTGTGACGGCCTGTCAGGTTACGGGTCAGGTGGGGGAATGAGGCAGGCACGGCTCCCGTGATCATGGAGTTCTTGACGCCCCGTGATCCTGGTGGAAGACCGTGGCTGCGAACGCATCCTCTCCTGTCCTGCCCGCTCTTGGCCAGCTCGGCGGCCGGCCGCCGGTCGCTCCCAGCGAAGTGCCGGGCCTGCTGGACCGCCTCGGGGAGGTGCCGGATCCGCGGAAGGCGCGCGGGGTGCGTCACCGGCTGGTCACCGTGCTCGCCCTGGCCGCGTGCGCGGTCCTGGCCGGCGCATCCTCACTCCTGGCGATCGGCGAGTGGATCGCCGACGCCCCCGGCCACGTGCTGGAATCCCTCGGCGTCCGCCCCGACCCGGTGATGCCGGACCGCGACCGCCCCGCCGAGAGCACCGTGCGCCGCTTGCTGTCCCGCCTCGACGGCGACGCCCTGGACGCGGTACTCGCACGCTGGCTCGCCGACCGCAGCCCCACCGAGCCCGGGGAGCCGAGGGGCCTCGCGGTCGACGGCAAGTCGCTGCGCGGCGCTGCCCGCGCCGACGGCCGCAAGATCCACCTCCTGGCCGCCCTCGACCACACCAGCCGCCTCGTCCTGGCCCAGACCGACGTCGGCGAGAAGACGAACGAGACCACCTGCTTCCAGTCCCTGCTCGACACCCTCCCTGACCTCGCCGGCCGGGTGGTCACCGCCGACGCGCTCCACACACAGGCCGGCCACGCCGACTACCTCCTGGGCCGGGACGCGCACTACATCGTGATCGTGAAGGGCAACCGGAAGAAGCTCCGCGCCCAGATCGGGGCCCTGCCCTGGAAGGACGTCCCGCTCCAGGGCCGCGTCAAGGGGGTGGGCCACGGCCGCAGCGAGATCCGCCGGATCAAGGCCGCCACCGTGAAGAACCTCCTCTTCCCCGGCGCCCGGCAGGCCGTCCAGGTCAAGCGCCACCGCACCGACCGCAAGACCGGCAGGACCACCGTGACCACCGTCTACGCCGTCACCAGCCTGACCGCCGAGCAGGCGTCCCCCGCCCGCCTCGCGCAACTGATCAAGGGCCACTGGGCCGTGGAAGCCCTGCATCATGTCCGCGACACGACGTTCGCCGAGGACGCATCCCAACTGCGCACCGGCAACGCGCCCCGTGCCATGGCCAGTTGGCGCAACCTCGCCATCGGCGCCCTCCGCCTCGCCGGCATCACCAACATCGCCGCAGGACTGCGACGCAACGCACGCGACGCCCGCCGCCCCCTCACCCAACTCGGCCTCACCTGATCAAACCGGACGCCCTGAAGCTTCCCCTTGATGTTGGACACCTGGAGACTGGGACGTGAGGTTCCAGAGGAAGTAGTGCCAGGTGGGAAGTAAGAGCAACCGCAGCAGG
>NZ_JBFAKH010000249.1:0-2050 GCF_040655635.1 Streptomyces sp. NPDC050388 | reverse complement strand
GTTGCATCGGAGCAGGATTATGTGTCCTCCTTATATGAGTTGCTCACCGAGCGGCTTTCCGAGGCGCGAGCACACCGAGCGAATGTGTTGAAGGCCCCGGCGGACAGCGCCGGTGAGGCATACGAGAGAGAAAGCGCCGCCGAGCGTCTGGCCAAGGAAATCGGTCGGCTGGAGGGCGCCGAAAAGGGGCTGGTCTTCGGGCGCATCGACTGGACGGACGGCACGGCCCTGCGCATCGGGCGGATCGGACTGCACACGGAGGAGGATGACCTGCCTCTGCTCGTGGACTGGCGCGCGAACGCGGCGCGGCCCTTCTACGAGGCGACACCGGTCCACCCGATGGACCTGCGGCGGCGCCGGCACCTGCGCCTCGAGGAGCGCACGGTCGTCTCGGTGAGCGACGAACTGCTGGATGGGACCGCCCCGACCGACGAGGACGTCGTGGGGGACGGCCCGTTGACCGAGGCTCTGTCGGCACGGCGTACGGGCCAGATGCACGCGGCCGTCGCGACGCTGCAGGCCGAGCAGGACGAGATCGTCCGCTCCGCCCACCGCGGGGTGACCGTGGTGCAGGGCGGACCCGGCACCGGCAAGACGGTGGTCGCCCTGCACCGGGCGGCCTATGTCCTGTACGCGTTCCCGCGCGCCGCGGAGGAGGGTGTCCTGGTGGTGGGCCCGAACGCCCGGTTCCTCGACTACATCTGCCAGGTCCTTCCCTCGCTCGGAGAGAACGACGTCGTTCTGGCGACCTGCCGGGAACTGGCCGGAGTGTCCACGGACACGGCGGGCCCGCTCGAGACGGCGCGTCTCAAGGGAAGGTCCGACCTCGCCGACGCCCTGGCCGGCCTGCTGCGCGTCCACCAAGCCCCCGCCGGTGACTTCACCGTGCGGGTCGGACAGGAACTGGTTCACCTTTCCGGGGAGGAAGTCGCCGCGGCACGCGATGCCGCCGTGGCAGCCGTATCGGGACACAACCCCGCGCGCCAGGTGTTCAAAGAGCTCTTGGTCGACGCCGTCACCGACGCGATGCAACGAGACATGGGCGACCTTCTGGAGCAGATCGACGCCGATACCGAAAGGATGACCGGCCTGAACCTCGACCGGTTCACGGGAGTCGCCCAGCGCCGTGCCGAAGGTGCGGCCGACCCGGGGCCGGTCCACGAGCTGGACCTGGACGCCATCCGAGCCGATCTCCTCGACGACGCCGGCGTCGACCGAGCGGTCGAGGTGTTGTGGCCGCGGCTGGTACCCGGTGACCTCGTGAAGGCGCTCCTGACGAACGCCGACGCTCTCGCCGAGCGCCTGCCCCGCCTGACCGCGCAGGAGCGGTCCCTTCTGCTGCGCGGTCCGGACGACCCGTGGACCGATGCCGATGTGCCGTTGCTGGACGAGGCGGCGAGCCTGGTCGACGGCCCTCCCGCGCGGACGTACGGGCACGTCGTCGTCGACGAGGCGCAGGAACTGACCGCCATGCAGTGGCGGATGATCGTCCGCCGCTGTCCGGCACGGTCGATGACGCTGGTGGGTGACTTCGCCCAGGCAGGCCCGGTCGCGACAGCACGCGACTGGAAGGAAGCACTGGGCCCCCACGTGGGACCGCGGTTCAAACTGCACAACCTGACCGTCAGCTACCGCACCACGCAGGAGATCCTGGAGAGCGTCCGGGACCTGCTCACGCGGATCGCTCCGGACCAGAAGCCCACACGGTCACTGCGAAGCGGTGAGAGCCCTCGCACCGTGACCACACCTGCGGACGGGTTGGTCACCGCCGTCGTCCAGGAACTCCGCGCCCAGAGCACCGCGCACCCGGGCGAGCTTCTGGGAGTGATCTGCGCGGACACCAGGGTGAGCGAGCTGACGGCCCGGGGCGTCGCTCACCACGCACGCATCGTGCCGGCGTCCGAAGCACGCGGCCTGGAATTCGACGGGGTCGTCGTCATGAACCCCGAGGAAATCATCACGGCCCGTCCCGGTGGGGAGAGGGACTTGTACGTAGCCCTGACCCGGGCCACCAAGCGCCTCTGCACCGTCACCGTCCAGCCCGCCTGAC
>NZ_JBFAKH010000248.1:0-2076 GCF_040655635.1 Streptomyces sp. NPDC050388 | reverse complement strand
ATCAACGCCAACCCCCGACTGCCATGGTCATTCCTCGCCCATACCGGCCTGACCATCCGCCCACCACACCCACCGAACTTACGAGAAGATCAGTAAGCCTTCAGCCCATTACGCCGTCCTGGCGCCTCGCCTACCGTCCTCGCCATGGATACAACGGGCATTCTCGACGAGGCGCTCCAGCGACTGCACACCTCAGGACCCGAGCGGCTCGGGCGGCTCGCCAATCACGCGCCGATGGCCGTCGAGGCCCTCGCCGCTCACGGACAGGCCCGTTCGGTGCACCGCTGGCTCGACCTGTACACACGCAAGCTCGAGGAGTTCCCCTCCGGAATCGAACCGGTCACGGCCGCCAACTGGCCTCTCGCGCTCGGTGATCCGCGCCGCGCCGCCGACTGGATCGGCTACTTCGAGCGCGAGATCACCGAGCGTCCCTGGCGCGAGGTGCTCACGCAGTGGTGGCCCCGTCTTCTGCCCGGCATATACGGCGGCGCGGCGCATCCGGTGATCCGGGTGGGTCACGCCGTGCGCACGCTGCTGGCCGGCGAGAGCACCGAACCCCGTCTGGCCGAACTCGCCCACGGCCTTGGCTACTGGGCCGCCCGCCACCGCCCCGTCGCGGACCTTGCCCCGCTGCCCGGTGCCGACAGTGCGGCCGCCGCCCTCGACGCGGTGAGGCCGATCGCCGAACGGGACGGCGGCTTTCCCGCCCGGCTCGGCCGCGTCACGGGCCTGCCGGTGTGGGCGGCCACGATCACGGACCCCAACGAGGTCCGCCGCCGCCTCACCGAACTGGTGCGGGCGGCCACCCACCGGTATGCCACCCACGGCCACGGCGAGGAGACCATGCTGGTCCACGCGGCCACGGCGCCCAACGTCGTGCTGCGCATCCTGCCCGCGCTCCCGCACGCCCTGTGGGTGCCGAGCCTGCGGGCCGCCTGGACGGCTGCCGCGGCGGTGACCGCGATGTATGCACCCGACGCCCCGGTCGCCTACAGCCCGGCGGGCACCTTCACCCCCGAAGAGGTCCTCGAACGGGCCCGGGCGCACGGCGACGCACACGTCATCAAGCTGACCGACACGGCCCTCGACATCGGCGACGAACCGGCCCTGGCGGCGGCTCTGCGCTCCATCGAGCTGAGCGAACCGTTGAGATAGACGGCCGTCCTTACATGTCACGCCCACGTCAGCAGTGATGCCGGGGTGACGGCCGCCTGGTACGACCCGGCGGTCGGACAACGTCCGCGAGTTCCACACCGGTGGGAAAGGCTCGAGCTCGCGGTGCGGCCGGTCGCGACACCCATGACCTGGGTGAGGCGGGCACAGGCCCGGCCGGCCAGTACGATGTGCCGGGTTCGTGTCAGTGGAGTGGTCGGCAGTCGCCGGCGGCTGCTTTCCGCCGCCTTTTCGCTGACCGCGGTGGGGACGAGTGACGGTCCGCTGCTGACACGGGGATGACACGGGCACCGGGGCTCACTGTCACGACGCGGTATATCCCCGGGTGGTGCACTGCCACGAGGCCGGGATATCGCAACCACAGAGACGATCATGCCCGACCGGCAGAACTCACCCAGCCGCATTGCGCAGCAGAGTCGGCGTCGAGTACAAAGCGGTTGCCTGATACACGAATCCCTGACGATCATGGCCCGTGGCTGATGCAACCTTCTTCTGCGAGGAGTCCACGGTGACGAGCACGACAACGGACGACCCGGCCGGCGACCTCGATCCCGACCATCTCGAGAACGCCGTCCTCGGCGTGGCCGAGGACCAGGGATTCTCCGGCACGGTGCGCGTCACCCGGCGCGGGGAGACCGTGTTCGCCCGCGCCTTCGGGATGGCGTCGCGGCGCTGGTCGATACCCAATACGTGCGCCACCCTGTTCCGCGTGGCCTCGGTGTCGAAGATGTTCACGGCGGTGGCCGTGCTGCAGCTCGTCGAACAGGGGCGGGTCCATCTGGACGACTCGCTCGCGGACCACGTGAAAGAGCACATGCCCCGGCTCGACCCGCGGGTCACCGTCCGGCACGCCCTGACCATGACGTCCGGCATCGGCGACTGGTTCGAGGAGGGCAGCGCCGA
>NZ_JBFAKH010000247.1:0-2129 GCF_040655635.1 Streptomyces sp. NPDC050388 | reverse complement strand
CAATGCCGGAAAGTTATGATTCATTCTGGTTTGTCAAGCAGCTCTGCAGTCGGTGTGTTCGTGGCGGCGAGCGGCCTCGCGGGGGCGGTCGGCACTGGCTGTTCGGGGAGTCGGTAGGTTGCGGGCGCAGTCTTGACCAGCAGGTTCTTGCGTGCCCAGGCGCTGAGGTGTTGTGCGAGGGTGCTGTGTTTGACGGTGTTCAGCGCAGCGGTGATCTCACGGGCGTGCCAGGGGCGGTGAGGATCGGTGGCCATGACCGCGAGGACGTCTTCAGGGTGGACGGCGAGCTTGGAGGGCCGCGGCGGTCCGTCCGGGATCTTGAAGGTGGCCGGTCCGGTCTTGATAAGGATCTGGCGCCTGGACCACCGGATCAGCCCGCCGGTCAGGTCGCCGCGGTCCAGCCGTAGCAGGGTGGCCAGTTCGATGGCCCGCCACTCACGCTCCGGAGCGGTGCCCATCGCGGCGAGCACATCCTCGAGCCTGCTGGTGTGCATCGGGACCGCGGGCGGCAGCAGCGTCTGGGCCGTCACAGGCGGGTCCTGCTGCGGGGCCGGGTTCTGGCCGGGCCGGCCGGGCGGGGCTGCTGTCGGTGCCGGGACGGGAGTGTCCTGCTGAGGGGAGTGGACGATGATGTCGAGGGACGTGACTGGGGTGCTGACGCAAGGGCGGTCCTCGTCGGACCGGCGGTGTCCGTAACGAGCGGAGACGCCCTTGACGGTGCGGGCGCTGATCCGTGGTCGTCGCGGTGGCAGCAGGGCGCCGGTGACCGCCTCGGTGATCGGGCCGGTCAGCTCGCTTCCGGCGTCGGGCACGATGGCGGCGCCACGGGTGACGCTGTCGCGGGCGGCGACCAAGGCCGCGGTGAAGCAGGCCCGGTCCGGATCACATCCGGGCACGGCATCGGTGGCGTCCAGCATCGCCATCCGCAAAAGCTGGTGGACCGTCAGCAGTGCCCACATCTCCTGGCGCAGGCCCTGAGGGTCACCCGAGCGCAGTACGCGGCCCTTGAGCATGGTGTGACGGATCGCCAGGAACGTCACCTCGATCTCCCACCGCTCATGGTAGAGGGCCAGCAGGTCTTCGGCCGGGTGGCGGCGCGCATCGGTCAGCGTGGTCACCAGCCGGTACTCGCCCCGATGCGTGCTGCCGTCCGCGCAGGTGACGGTGACGGTCGCGGCGATGACACGGACCGGAACCCCCGCGATGACCGACAGGAAGGAGCCGTCGGCGAGGACCTGCAGCACGGCGGGCCTGCGCGAGGAGCAGATCCGCAGCAGCAGCGCCGCCTTCGAGGCGTGCACGGCGCGGATGAAGGCGTTCGCGTCGAATCCGCGGTCGGCGAGCACCAGCATGTCCTGCCGCAGGTGGCCGACCAGCTGCAAGGCAGCCTCCACCTCGCCGCGATACGGGCCGACGACCGCACCGAGCAGAGATCGCGTCCCTGTCTCGGCCAAGGCCATCACTGCCAGCAGCGGGTAGGCGGCCACCCCGGCGGCGACTTTGTACCGGCCCAGCCAGGCCACGTTGTCGCTGGTCTCGGGGACGCGGGTGGACCGGCAGCCGTCGAACGCGACCGTGCGCAGACCCCGCCAGGACACGCCTCTCGTGCACGGGCGCCCCAGCGGACCTGCCACAACCTCGAACAGCTCCCGTAGCGGGTCCGGTCCCACCCGCCGACGCGCACAGGCCAGACCTGCCGCAGTCACCGACGCCACGAGGCGTCCTGCCTGCCGCAACGCTCCGGCCAGGGTGTCCCACACTCGGCCGTAGGAAGCGTCGGGGAACAGGGTCAGCGCCAGCACGAAGTACACCGCCACCCGGGCCGGCACCGTACGCGTCCGCCCCCGGCGGCCTGGCCGGTCAAGGGCATCGTCGACCAGTTCGAAGGGGAGATATCGGGTCAGGGCGCCGAGATGCCCCGGAGCGAACACTCCGCGGGCGGTCGTGAAGGTCTGTGTCAGCGTCGTCGTGCCACACTGGTCCGTCAACGGGACCTCCGGTGTTGGTCTGTCTTGGTCGACGACTCAACTTCCGGAGGGCCCGTCCCGTTCTCCCGGCCCACCGCCTCGACACACCGCCGCCGTCAGGTGCTTGACAAACGGCAACTTCACATAACTTTCCGGCATTGC
>NZ_JBFAKH010000246.1:0-2148 GCF_040655635.1 Streptomyces sp. NPDC050388 | reverse complement strand
CTCGGCGTCCGCCTACGAGCCGGCCCAGGCCGCCCCCGCGATCCAGCAGGCGGCCGCCCCCGCCGCGGCCCCCCTGGGCGGCGAGTCCGGCAAGGGCAACGAAGGCCGGGGCTTCGAAGGCCGGGGCTTTGAGCACCGGGGTTTTGAAGACCGGGACTTCGAGGGCCGGATCCACATCAACGAGCGTTCCTACTCGGCCGCCCCGGGCGACTGCATCACCGTCGTGAGCGGCCTGGGCTCCCGCAGCCTGAACATCCGCAACGACAGCTGGAAGACCGTCGAGGTCTTCCGCGGGGTCACCTGCGACAACGGCGCCCCCATCGCCACCGTCGGACCGCACAGCTCCAGCGACGGCGTGCTGCCCTGCCCCGTCGAGGACGGGGTCTTCGTCAAGGACGGAGTGGTGGGCAGCTTCCGGGTCGTCCACCACTTCGGTGGACGCGGCGGATACGGCGGACACGGCGGGAACGACGGATTCGGCGGACGCTGACCAAATCGCCGCCTTGGCGCAGCACACAGACCCCGGCCCGCTGGAATCGGGCCGGGGTCCTCCTGCAGCATCCCACCCCGGACACCCGCTTTCACCCACCCACCGGGCACCCCATCATAAAACCGGACGACGACGCCCTGCCAGCCCAGCCCCACCGCGCCGGCGGGGCGTCGGCCGGTGGTCGGCACGACGCCGGGCGTTCGCCGAAACCGCCCTTGGCGCAGGCCGTGTCTCCCGGTGGCGCGCAGTGCCTCTGCCGGGAGGTGCCCGCGGTCCACCAGGCCCCCGGGCGCCTGGTGCGCCCCCGTTGTGGCGGGATTTTGCTGCCTGGCGGTCCGTGCGGCCGCGCAGGCAAAACGGCGGGTGCGGTGCTGTGCCGGCGCAGGGGGCGGTGCGCCGGCAGGGTGATGGTGCAAAGCCCCCCGGTCATGAATCGGTGCGGGCCGGGTAAGACCGCACAGGGCCGGCGGCCGCCCGCGGGGGCGAAGGCCGGCCGCGCGGGCACCGTCAGGCGGGCTGCGGGCCTGCCGGCACGGTGATCTCCAAGCCGGCCCGCCGGGGCGCGGCTGCCGCGGCAGCAGGAACATGCCCCAAGGACGGCGGCCGTCTGCCCATGACGGCCCGGCAGACCGCCGGCCGGAAGAGGACCCCGCCGGGCACCGCAAAGACGAGGCTCAGGACAGCGGGGGAAAGCCGCGCAACGCCCTCGCCGCGCCGCCTCGAGGGGACCACGGCCGGCGACGTGACCTGCGGGAAGCCGCGGGAGAGCGGCGTCGAGCCGGCACCGGGCGGGCTGCTTGGCCAGGAGCGGGCAGGGGCGGTCGCACAGCTGGATCGGTGCGCGGCCGGCTGGGAGCACACCGAGCACACGACCCCGGCGGGCGACGGACCGACCGGGCCGGTGCCGGGCGGCGCGCGGACCGCCCCGCAACGTGACGGCGCACGAGGAAAGGCCCCACACGCGGGCGCCCGGCCTCGCGCACGCGGTGTCCGGCTGCGGGACGCGTCTGCCGCGGCCGCGTCCGGGTCTGCCGGCCGGGCGGCCGGCGCCGCCATCGAGCGCGTCACGGTCCCGGGCCCCCTGCCGTGCAGGCCCGGACCCCTTTGAGGAAGGGGGGAGCTGACCCCGGGCCCGCCGGCCGGCGACGGCTGCGCCCGCCCCGAAGACCCGAAGAAACCCGGCTGGACCTCCAGGACCGCCGGCCCGGCCGCCTCGGCACGCCGCACGGCGGCCGGGCCGGCCGCCGTGGGGGGCGCACGGACGGGCACCACGATCCGGTGGGCGCCTTCACCCTGGGCAGCGCACGGGCCCGCCGGGGCGCGGCGGCCCCGGCCGGCCCCGCGGCGCCCGCCCGGCCGCCTTTGCCGGCACCGTCCTTGCCCCGGCCGCTTCGCCACCGGCCGCAGCACGTGGAACCGGCGCCCCGCCCCGGCCTCAGGAAAGGGCGGTGCGGCGCCTCGGGCCGGGCAGCGTCGCCTCGAGGGCGGCGGCCAGTTCGGCGACCGAGGGCCGGGACGACGGATCGCCCTGCAGGCAGCCGTCGATGGCCGCCGCGAGCCGATCGGGCAGACGCCGCCGCGAGCCGATCGGCGGGGCGGCCCCCTCCACCTGCGGATACCGGTCCTTTCGGCCGCCCGTGACGCTGCCGCCGCAGGAC
>NZ_JBFAKH010000245.1:0-2171 GCF_040655635.1 Streptomyces sp. NPDC050388 | reverse complement strand
GAAGCCGTGCGCAAACAACCTCACGGTTCCGAATGGGCATTCGATTCCTCCATGGTCTCGACGTAGCGGAGAACTTCTTCCGCGCTGTGGAACCGTTGTGCCCTATGAACGGGGGTGGGGTTGTATCCGTCCTCTTTAAGGAGGGGGCGCAGTTCCACGAGTGCGTTGCCGATGGTTCGAGGGCTTACCTTGAAGAGGTCGGCGATCACTGGCCGAGTGGCGACCTGTCGCATCGCGAGAATCGCGGCAAGAACGCGGCCCTCATCGGTGATCTTTCTGTAAATGACCGCACCCGGGTCCTTCTTCAACTCGGCGCCGCGTCGCTTGTGTCGAATCTCTTGGAGCCGTGCTTGGTATCGAGTCGCCAGGCGCGTGGTGATGGCATCAAGTTCGGTATGGCTCATGCCGGTGATGGCCGGATGCCGCAATGCTTCTTCAGGGGCGGTTTCCTGGAGGGAGCCAGCGGAGGCGACAAAATCCCGAACGGCTTGCGTGGTGGTAAGCCTGAGGTCGATGGCGCGCACTGTGTGGTTGTGTTCTGCCAGGATGGCCCGGGTCTCGCGCGTGGCTTGCTGAAGGCCGCTTCGGGTTACTCCAAGGAAGTCCTGGAGAACGGGCATCGTGCAGATTCCGCGGAGATGGACGAGCGTGGCCACGATGCGGGCAGCAGGCGTGATCACCGTTACCCCGCCTGCCCCTTTCGCGCGTCGTCGCTTCCCGCCTCGCCGGTCGTAGTTCCGTTGCTCGGCCTTGGCCTCCTGGGCTGGCGCGAGAAGCGCGACAAGCCGGGTCAGTTCCTCTCGGTTCATCCCGGTCAGCACTGGGTGGGAGAGCATCTCCAGCACTTCCGACTGGATGACTCTTGGACTTCTGTCGGTTGCGTGCTCAGTGCAGCGGCCGTGTGGCTGGATGGTGTAGTTCCAGGCGCCGCGAATGGCGTGTGGCTGGATCGGCAAGGAGTCCAGGTATTCCTTGCTCACGGTGACCCCGATCGGGTAGGCACGCGTGTCGAGTTCGGCCTCCACGCGCAGTCCGGAGCGTGTTCGGGTGGCTTTGATGGTCTTGATGACGACTTCGTGGCTGGTCAGCGGGCGTCCGCGCCAGTTCATCGTGATGTGGGAGAAGAGGCGATGCTCGACCTTGTTCCACTTCGACGTTCCGGGCGGAAAATGACAGACGGTAATAGCCAAGCCGGTTTCCTCGGCCAGAGCTGCGAGTTCGGACTTCCAAAGTCGGTATCGCGGAGAATTCGAGCCGCCGGAGTCCGCTGTGATCAGCAGGCGCTTGGCGCTCGGGTAGTCACCTTTGCCACGGTTGTTCCACCATCGGCGAATCGAGGCGACGGCGAAGGCCGACGTGTCGTGGTCCACACCGACATTCACCCAGCCCGTGTTGGCGGCGATGTCGTAGATCCCGTATGGGATGACCTGCTGGATTTCTCCGCGGAAGAACAGGGAGTGGTCCTCGACGTCGATCGGCTCGCCCTTGGGCCGCCACTCGCGACCCGGGTTGTGGTACTGGCCGATCATTTCCTTCTTCTTCGTATCCACGCTGATGACCGGCTCGCCGGCTGCCTGATGTTCTTTGACCTGGTTGTTGATGTAGTGGAACTGGGCGTCTCGGTCGGGATGTTGCTTGCCCTCCAGGGTCTTGGCGTTGCCTTGCAGGCTGAACCCGTTCCCACACAGGAGCTTTCCCACTGTGGTCGCGGAGACCGGGTGCCCCTGTTTGGTCAGCTCGTCGGCAAGGTGTCGCAGCGACTTGGTCGTCCACCTCAAGGGCGACATGGGATCACCTCGCTCATCCGGCTCGACCAACGCCAAGAGGGCGGGCAGCAGTCCGGGGTCTTTTGCGGCTGCGTTCTTGCGGCCGCCCCCTGGGCGTCGAATGCGACCGCCCGGAAGGGGCGTCGGTTCATTTGCGAGTTCGGCGATACCTTTGCGCACCGTCGTTTCGCTGACGCCAGCCGCGCGGGACACCGCGCGTATACCGCCGTGCCCAAGCTCACGGGCCTCTGCGGCCAGCAGCAACCGCCGCTGCCTTTCGTTGAGATGAGGGAGCAACGCCCCCAGCCGCGACGCCAGTTGTTGGGGTATCGACTGGGATATGGCCATACAAGATCAACGATCACGGGGCCCGCGAAGCAACGCGTTGTTTCCAGACGGCTTCGG
>NZ_JBFAKH010000244.1:0-2202 GCF_040655635.1 Streptomyces sp. NPDC050388 | reverse complement strand
ACCGGCGCCCGCCGCACCGCCCTGCCCACCTACCCCTTCCAGCACCAGCACTACTGGCTGCCCATGCCGGGCGGCGGGGTCGGTGACCTGGCCTCCGCGGGCCTGGGCATCACCGAGCACCCGATGCTGAGCGCCGCGGTGCCGCTGGCCGACGTTGACGGTCACGTTTTGACCGGCCGGTTCTCCACCCGGAGCCATCCGTGGATGGCCGAGCACGTGGTGATGGGCACGGTCATCGTGCCCGGCACCGCCTTCGTCGAGATGGCCAACCAGGCCGCCCACCTCAGCGGCTGCGACACGGTCGAGGAACTCACCATCGAGGCCCCGCTGGTCCTGGCCGAGGGCGAGGCCCGCCAGACGCAGGTCGCGGTCGGCGCCCCCGACGAGACCGGCCGGCGCACCCTCACCGTCCACTCCCGCCCCGCCCACGCCGCCGACGCCGCCGAGGAGGCCGGGCCGGCCTGGATCCGGCACGCCACCGGCGTCCTGGCCCCGGCCGGCGCCCCCGGCCTGGCCGCCGCACCAAGGTTCGACTTCGCCGTGTGGCCGCCCGCCGGCGCCGTCGAGCTGCCGGTGGAGGGCTTCTACGAACAGGCCGCCCTGACCGGCTTCGACTACGGCCCCATGTTCCAGGGCATCACCCGGGCCTGGCAGCACGGCGAGGACATCTACGCCGACCTCGCCCTGCCGCAGGACGGCCGGGCCGAGGCCGCCGACTACCAGCTGCACCCCGGCCTGCTGGACGCGGCCCTGCAGGCCATGGGGCTGGGCGACTTCAAGCCCGGAACGGGCCGCGGCGAGGACGCGGGCAAGCCGCGTCTGCCGTTCGCCTGGCGCGGCGTGACCCTGCACGCCACCGGGGCCTCCGTGCTCCGCGCCCGGCTCCTGCCCGCCGGCCCCAACGGCATCGGCTTCCAGATCGCCGACGCCACCGGCGCCCCCGTGATCTCCATCGGCGAACTGGCCATGCGGCCCGTCGAGCCCGAGCAGTTGAGGGCCGCCACCCGCACCGCCGGCGCCGACTCCCTGTTCGTCCTGGACTGGCTCCCGGTGGCCCCCGCCGCCGAGGCGGCCCCCGGCCCCTGGGCCCACCTCGGCGCCGCCCCCGCCCCCTACAGCGTTTCCGGCACCCGCCCGGCCGCCTACCCCGGCCTGGCCGGGCTGCTCGACGCCCTCGACGCGGGCGCCCCGATACCCCAGACCGTCGTCGCCGAGATCCACGGCAGCCCCGGCGGCACACCCGCCGACGCCGCCCACGCCACCACCCACACGGTGCTCGACACCCTCCAGGAATGGCTCGCCGACCCCCGCCTGGCCGACACCCGCCTCGTGCTGGCCACCACCGGCGCCCTGGCCGCCCGGCCCGGCGAGGACGTCACCGACCTGGCCGCCGCCCCCGCCTGGGGCCTGGCCCGCTCCGCGCAGTCGGAGAACCCGGACCGTTTCGTCCTGGTCGACACCGACGGCACCGACGCCTCGTGGGCCGCGCTGCCCCACGCCCTGACCGGCGACGAGCCGCAACTCGCCCTGCGCGACGGCACCGTCCTGGCCCCGCGCCTGGGCCGCGCCCGGCCGCCCGCCGACACCCCCGCCCCCGCCCTCGACCCGGACGGCACCGTCCTGATCACCGGCGGCACCGGCCTGCTGGGCGGCCACCTGGCCCGCCACCTGGCGACCGGACACGGCGCCCGCCGGCTCCTGCTGCTCAGCCGCAGCGGCCCCGCCGCGCCCGGCGCGGCCGAACTGACCGCGGACCTGGAGGCCACCGGCGCCCACGTCGACATCGTCGCCTGCGACGCCGCCGACCGCGACGCCCTGGCCGCGGTCCTCGACACCGTCCCCGCCGAACACCCGCTGACCGCCGTCGTGCACACCGCCGGCGTCCTGGACGACGGCGTCATCACCTCCCTGACCGCCGAACGGCTCACCGCCGTCCAGCGGCCCAAGACCGACGCCGCCTGGAACCTGCACGAACTCACCCAAGAGCAGAACCTGTCCGCCTTCGTGCTGTACTCCTCCGCCGCCGGCACCCTGGGCAGCTCCGGCCAGGGCAACTACGCCGCCGGCAACGCCTTCCTGGACGCCCTGGCCCGCCACCGCCACGCCCGGAACCTGCCCGCCACCTCCCTGGCCTGGGGCTTTTGGGCACAGGCCAGCAGCATGACCGGCCACCTCGACCAAACCGACGTGGAGCGGATGAAC
>NZ_JBFAKH010000243.1:0-2236 GCF_040655635.1 Streptomyces sp. NPDC050388 | reverse complement strand
AGGCGCTGAGGATCGAGTGGGAGGAGGAGCCCACCGCTGGTCATCGCAGTGACCGGTTGAAGCTGGAGACAGGCTGGACCCCAGGTCGGGGGCGAGGCCGGAAGCAGTCTCGACAACGTAGGGGCGGGCCGCGACCACCAGGCGGTTCGTGCCCGCAAGCGAAGGCGGAATGGGTGCAAGGAAACTGAACCAGTGGTCGAAGCCCCGTGAGTCGTCAGCGGCCTGCCGAATCTGGTGGATGGGCCGCGCCGCGGTGCTGGAGAGAGCCGTAACCGGTGGCCTCTCCTCTCCCGTCGTCTTGAACCTGTGGGCGCCGGGAGGCCCGGACCAAGACTGCGATGTGCGGTCCGGGCGATGCCGTCGGGGTAAAGCTGGGCACCGAAGCCGTCGCAGAAGATCCTCAGTGAACGTGGGAAGCGACCTGGCATCGCCCTCCCCGCTCGGCAGCCGGCCGGGCGGCGGGCAGGCGCGACGCTCGCTGATGAGGCCGGGTCGTGGCGGAGTCGCCGTAGTACTCCGAGGACGGGAAAGCCGTCCGCATGGGGAAGGGCGACAGCGTGAGGGCAGCAGGGGTGCTGTCGGGGAGGGACGTTGTTGAACAACGACGCGCCGCCGCAGTCGTGGCCGAGCATCTTCGCGGCCGAGCGGCGGGTACTCGATCATCAGCTCAAGCTGCACCGATGGGCAAGGAGCGATCCGGCTCGCCGGTTCGCTGACGTATTCAACTTGATCTGCGACCGGGCCACGCTGTTGGTGGCCTGGGAACGGGTGTCTGGCAACCGGGGTGCCAGGACAGCGGGCGTGGACGCGGTCACCCGCTATCACGTCGAGGAACGCCTGGGAGTGATCCCGTTCCTGGAGGAGCTGCGCTCCTCGCTCAAGGACGGGACGTTCCAAGCGCTGCCGGTCAAGCAGGCGGTGATCCCCAAGAAGAACGGCAAGGTCCGTTACTTGGGCATCCCGACCCTGCGCGACCGGGTCGCGCAGATGGCTCTCAAGCTGGTCCTGGAACCGATCTTCGAGGCCGATTTCTACCCGTCCAGTTACGGATACCGGCCCGGACGTCGGGCCCAGGATGCCATCGCCGAGATCCACCATCTCACCAGCAGGCCGTCGAACTACGAGTGGGTCATCGAGGGAGACATCAAGGCCTGCTTCGACAACGTCGATCACCACGTCCTGATGGACCTGGTGGCCGAGCGCATCAAGGATCGCAAGGTCCTGCGGCTGGTCGGCGCATTTCTGCGGGCCGGGGTTGTCGAGTTGCACGGTGGCCTGGCGGAGACCCTCACCGGGACTCCGCAGGGCGGGGTCGCCTCCCCGCTGCTGGCCAACATCTATCTCTCCGTCCTGGACCGGCATTTCGCCGGGATCTGGGACGAGGAGATGTCCCCGGCCTGGCGTCGGCAGCACCGACGTCGACGGGGGCTGCCGAACTTCCGGCTGGTGCGATACGCGGATGACTTCGTCGTGCTCGTGCACGGCACGAGGAAGGATGCGGAAGCACTCAAGACGGAGATCGGCACGCTGCTGGCCGGTCGGCTGAGGATGACCCTCTCGGAGGAGAAGACCCACATCACCCACATCGACGACGGCTTCGTCTTCCTCGGCTTCCACATCCAGGCGAAGACCCGGGGCGACGGTCGCCGCGCCGTGCTCACCATCCCGTCCAAGGTCGCCTTGGCGTCGGTGATGCACAAGATCAAGAAACTGACGGAGCGGGGCACGACCCTGCTGTCGTTGGAGGCGGTGCTGCGGACGGTCAACCCGGTCCTGCGGGGCTGGGCGGCCTACTTCCGCTACGGCGCATCGAAGAAGACGTTCTCCTATCTCGGCCATTACGCGTGGTGGAGGATGATCCTCTGGATACGCCGCAAGCACCCCCACCTGACCTGGAAGAGACTGCGGCGGCTGTACTTCGGGGCCGACCGCATCACCGAGGGCGGGATCGTCCTCTACAACCCGGCGAGGATGCGGGTCGAACGCTACCGCTATCGCGGAGCGCAGATCAGCACGCCCTACAACATCGACGAGGTCAACCCGGCGGGAGCACGCTTCCGCCGGACCAGCCACGACGATGCGGCCTTCGTCGGCCAGGTCAGCGAATACCTCGCCTGACGCATCGGATCACGTGGAGAGCCGGATGCTCGGCCAACGGGCACGTCCGGTTCGGCGGGCGGGGACGGGAAGACCGACACCCGGAACGGTGCACGGCGTCCCGTCCCCGACCCAACTC
>NZ_JBFAKH010000242.1:0-2264 GCF_040655635.1 Streptomyces sp. NPDC050388 | reverse complement strand
GGGGGTGGTGCTGGCCATGCCGGGGTGTACTCCTGTCTCGCCCTTCCAGCCTAACCCGGCAAAGCGGGCGTCTCAGCCAAGGCTGTCAGAGAGGGCTTCGACTCACCCTTCGGTACCAAGGGCAAGGCATGCCCGGTTTCGTTCTTCGGCTGCCTCGGCTGCGGAAACGCTGTCATCACCCGAAGGAAGTTGCCGGCCATCCTGGCGTTTCTCAACCACATCGAGGCCGAGCGGGCCAGAACTCCCGAAGCCGAGTGGACAGCGCGTTTCGGCGGGGTCCACCTGCAGATCCTGCGTCTGATCCTGCCAAGGTTCAGCGAGAACGACGTCCTCAGCGCCAAGGCCGTGGCCGAGTCCACCGAGCCCCTGCTCTTCCTTCCCTCTAGCCTGTTCGGAGGTCACTGATGCTCGCACAGCCGCTACCGCTTGGGTCAGGCGCTGAGCGCCCCTGCGACACCGCACCCGTTCTGTCCGGACGCCCTCTCGCCGGTTTCCCGTCCCTCATGCCGCGGTTCGGAGACGACGTCTGGAACCTCGGCGTGGCTGGCTTTGCCGGAAACCGGTACGCCAGCGAGTTCCTGATCGACTTCAAGTCCCTCGACCACCCCGTACGACGCGAGGCCGCACGCGAGTTCCTCTTCTGGAGGCTCAACACTCGTCCCGGCCGTGGCCCACTGCCTTCCATCTCAACGGTGGCGGCGGAATGGTGGAACCTGCGGTGCTTCTTCCGGTTCCTCGACACCGAGCACGGAGGCCTGCGCCTGGACGCGGTCACGCAACCGGTTCTCGACGCCTATCTCGCTCACTGCCGAAGCGAAGGGCTGCTCGCGAGCAGCGTTCGCCATCGGCTCCAGGTGATCTCCCGCCTGCACCTCGCAGCACAGAACGTCGTCACCGACGCATTGGTCATCAACCCGTGGAACGGTCGTCCCCTCACCCGAGTCATCGGCGTCGAACCGACGCGCAAGCATGAAAACGAGACTCCCCGCATCCCACCGAACGTGATCGGACCATTGGTACAGGCAGCGCTGTTCTATGTCCGCACCGCAGCAAAGGACATCCTCAACGCACGTACTGAGCTCACGGAACTGGAAGCCTCCACCGAAGGCATCCGTGGACTGTCCCTCAATCGCCTTGAGCACTATCTCCAGAGCCTTGCCGATGACGGACGAGGAGTTCCCGTAGTGGACGAGGTCGGACGGCAAGTGCACCTGGCCGGTGCGCCGGCCTACACGTACATCATGCGGAAGTCCGGAGCCGGCCGGGGAGTCGCCGGAGGCGTCTACGACGAGCGTATCGACCGAGCACTGGAGCTCCTGGGCCCTGAGCCCGGCGGGATGGACACGCCCATCTCTCCGCACCCTCAGACCGGTCTCCCCTGGCGGGACAGATTCAGCCCCGCCGCCGTACCACACGAGGAACGGCTACTGCGAACCTCCTGTTACATCCTCATCGCCTATCTGTCCGGCATGCGCGACTCCGAGGTCAAGGAACTGCGGGACGGCTGTCACTTCACCGAGCGGAGTGCGGATGCTGTCGTCGTTCGCCACAAGGTGCGCTCGCAACTCGTCAAGGGCGGACGTGGCACAACGGAAAGCTGGGTGGTCATCGAGCCCGTTGCCGAAGCCATCGATGTCCTGCAGCAACTACCCCATCGTGACGCGCTGTTCTGCCGACCGGTCACCCGTGATCGGTATTCAACGGTCTCGGCCAACCGAATGAATGAGAATCTCAACAAGTTTCGAGCACACTGCACGCGCATCGGCTTCCCCGTGCCCGACGTGGACGGGGAACCCTGGAACCTCACCACCCGCCAGTTCCGCAGAACCGTGGCTTGGCACATCGCCCACCGTCCCTACGGCACGGTCGCGGGAATGATCCAGTACAAGCACCTCTCCGTGGCCATGTTCGAGGGATACGCCGGGACCTCGGCCTCGGGCTTTCGCGCGGAGGTCACTGCCGAAGAAGCCCTGGCGCGCTTGGCGGACGTTGTGGAGCGCTACGAGGACTTCAAAGCCGGTGTCCGCTCATCCGCGCCCGGCGGGACACGGACCGACAACGAGTTTGCCCGCGTCCAGCAGGAACTCCACGACTTTCCGGGGCGAGTGGTCGATGAGCGTCGCCTTCATGCCATGCTCAAGACCTCGGCTCACACCTTGCACATCGGGACACTGAAGCCTTCTCGGCAACGTGACGGTTGCGGTGCGTGATGATGCCGGACGGCGGGATGGCGACTCGGCGTCAGACATGAGTGAAGCCCCTGG
>NZ_JBFAKH010000241.1:0-2269 GCF_040655635.1 Streptomyces sp. NPDC050388 | reverse complement strand
TCGCCTCCGAGCTGCTGCCCGCCCTCGCCAAGGGCAGCGGGGCCGCCGAGCCGTCCCTGACACCCGCGGCCAAGCGCGCCCTGCTGGACGCCCATGCGCGCTCCCGAGCCGCGGGCGCCTCGTACATCGGCCCCGAGCACATCCTCGCCGCCCTCCTCGCCGCCCAGGAGAGCGGCGCGGGCCAGGCGCTGCGCGGCGAGGGCGCCGCACCAAAGACGGTGACCCGGGCGGCGGCCGGGCCCCCGAGCACGACGCCCACGCTGGACGAGTACGGCCGGGACCTGACCGCGGAGGCCCGGGACGGACGCCTTGACCCGGTGGTCGGCCGCGCCGAGGAGATCGAGGAGACCGTCGAGGTCCTGTCCCGGCGGACCAAGAACAACCCCGTCCTCATCGGCGAGCCCGGCGTGGGCAAGACCGCGATCGTGGAGGGCCTGGCCCAGCGGATCGTGGCCGGCCAGGTGCCGCGCAGCCTGAAGGACCGCAGGGTCGTCGGCCTCGACCTGGCGGGCCTGGTGGCCGGGACACGGTACCGGGGGGACTTCGAGGAGCGGCTGAAGAAGGTCATCGACGAGGTCACAGCCGACGAGAACACCATCCTGTTCGTCGACGAGCTGCACACCGTCGTCGGCGCGGGCTCCGGCGGGGAGGGCTCCATGGACGCCGGGAACATCCTCAAGCCCGCGCTCGCCCGCGGCGAGCTGCATGTCGTCGGCGCCACGACCATGGACGAATACCGCCGGTATGTGGAGAAGGACGCCGCGTTGGAGCGCCGCTTCCAGCCTGTCATGATCCCCGAGCCCACCGTCGAGGAGACGGTGCAGATTCTGGAGGGCCTGCGCGACTCCTACGAGGCGCACCACCAGGTCCGCTTCTCCGACGACGCGCTGCGCGCCGCCGCCGACCTGTCCGCCCGCTACCTGACGGAGCGGTTCCTGCCTGACAAGGCCATCGACCTCCTCGACCAGGCGGGCGCCCGGGTGCGGCTGCGCAGCCTGGGCCACAGCGGGGAGGCGCTGGAGATCGAGGACCGCCGCGACCAGCTGCGGCGCGAGGTCGACGAGGCGGTGTCCGACGAGAACTACGAGCGGGCCGTGGAGCTCAAGGAGCGCATCAAGGAACTGGACCTGGAGAAGGCGGCGGTCACCGAGAAGCGCGAGGGCGTAGTGGAGGTGACGGTGAACGACATCGCCGATGTGCTGTCCCGGCGCACCGGCATCCCCGTCAGCCAGCTCACGCAGAGCGAGCGGGAGCGCCTGATGAAGCTGGAGGAACGCCTCCACGCCAGGGTGATCGGCCAGGACGAGGCCGTCACCGCGGTGGCGCAGGCAGTGCGCCGCGGCCGGGCCGGGCTGAGCGACCCCAACCGGCCGACCGGCAGCTTCCTGTTCCTCGGCCCCACCGGAGTGGGCAAGACCGAGCTGGCCAAGACCCTGGCAGCGGAGCTCTTCGGCGACCCGGACCGCATGGTGCGCTTCGACATGAGCGAGTTCCAGGAGAAGCACACCGTCTCCCGCCTCGTCGGGGCGCCGCCCGGATACGTCGGCTACGAGGAGGCCGGGCAGCTCACCGAGGCCGTGCGGCGCAGGCCGTACTCCGTCGTCCTGTTCGACGAGATCGAGAAGGCCCACCCGGATGTGTTCAACCTGCTGCTCCAGGTTCTCGAAGACGGCCGTTTGACGGACGCTCAGGGCCGCACCGTCAACTTCCGCAACACCGTGGTCATCATGACCAGCAACATCGGCTCGCAGCGCATCCTGGCCCACCACGGCGACATCGACGCGATCCGCGACGACCTCCTCGCGGACCTGCGCGGCCATCTGCGGCCCGAATTCCTCAACCGGATCGACGACGTCATCGTCTTCCACGGCCTCGGCCGGGACGAACTGCTGCGCATCGTGGACCTGCTGCTGGACAACAGCCGCCGCCTGCTGCGCGCCCAGAACATCACCATGGAGGTGGAGCAGAGCGCCAAGGAATGGCTTATCGACCACGGCTACCAGCCCGAGTTCGGGGCGCGCCCGCTGCGCCGCACCATCCAGTCGCAACTGGACAACAAGATCTCCAACATGCTGCTCGACGGGACGCTGAACGCCGGGGACACCGTGATGGTGGGGGTCGACGACAGCGGGCTGGTCTGCACCCTGGGCGCCCCCAGGCCCTCGCGGACCCACGAGGAGGCGCAGGCCGCCGCCGAACAGGAGGCCGCCCGTACCAACCCTCCTGACGCGGAATAGGCGAAGAAGGCGAGCAGCCCGTCGGGTCCCGG
>NZ_JBFAKH010000240.1:0-2321 GCF_040655635.1 Streptomyces sp. NPDC050388 | reverse complement strand
TCAACGCCAACCCCCGACTGCCATGGTCATTCCTCGCCCATACCGGCCTGACCATCCGCCCACCACACCCACCGAACTTACGAGAAGATCAGTAGGCATTAGTAGCGCCCGGCCCCGCGATCAGCGTCTCCGGTGGGTGTAGCTCTTCTCGAGGGAAGTCCTGAGCTGGCAGAACGCTGATCGGGGGTGTGGGCTGAGCGATGTCCTCCTACCGGGATGGTGGAGGTGGGCGTCGATGGTTTCGCTGATCGGGGAGTTGGAGGCGCGGGAGGCGGCGGCACGTGTCCGGGTGGAGGAAATCGAGGCGCAGATCGTGGAGTTGACCGCGCGGCTGGAGGGTGAGCGGGAGGTCGATGCGCAGTCGCCGCCCCGGGACCCTGGGGGGCGGTGGAGCCCAAGTCGCAGGTGCCCAATCGAACTCGTCGTGCAGGGTCTCCCCCGCCCCCGAGACCGCGGCTATGAACGCGTCGTCACTCAGGTCCCATTCAGGGGAGCCCAGCAACTCGAGGATCTGCTTCGAGTACTTCGCGCCCACTCTCCAGTGCCCCGTGAGCACCTGCACGGCGAGCCCCGAGACCTCGGGGTCCTCGGGGTAGATCAGATAGGTGGCGATCAGCGGCTCGTACGCCGGGCCGCCCGCGCGGGCCACCGCGTACAGCCGCTGGTAGAGGTCCCGGCCGGCCCGGTACTTGGTAACGGCTTGGGCGATCTGCTGCACCTCCTGCGGCGGGATGGTGCCGCCCTGCGCCCGCGCGATCAGCTGCCGCAGGTACTGATCATGCGCCACTCATCGCCTGGGGACGAACTGCTCGGAGTAATCCAGCATTCTGCTGGCCCGTCCCAGGTCGGCGACGAGAAGGTCCCGCTCGGCACCACTCATCTTGGGTGGGCCAGCTTCTTGTTGATTTGACGTCCCTGGCAAGGACGGAAAGGGGCAGGCGCACCCCTTTCGGCGGGGAAAAGGAAGTCCACCTCCCCGCCGATCACCCGTCAGGACGAATCCACCTCTTCCCTACGAGGACGCATTCTTTCGCGCATAAACCTCGCCAGGTTCCGGGAATTCAACAGCTGGCGACAGGCGTAGCTCCCCGGGGCCTGCGTAATAGTAATGGAGGCTGAATGCACCTGGCCCCGAGAATCCGCACTGCCCTTCTGTGAAGGTGACGGAAACCCGCCCACTCCTTCCTGCAGGCGCAGCGTCCACCCACCAGGAGAATTCGCATACACCCTTGGTGTCGGATTCCTTCATCAGTGCGCTCAGCTGAAGCTGCGCCCCTGCGGAGATGAGACCCGCCCCTCTTTCTTTGAATTTGATCCAATCCCCTCCGGGGTTGCTCCAGGAGCCGATGACCTGGCCTTCCGTTGGGGCGGAAAGTCCCCCTTCTTCCGCACAGCCGGACACACCCGTCACGAGGGCAGCGGAGAGGGCGACCGCGAAGAGAGCCCACCGACTTCGCTTAGTACGGTACATCCACTTCCTCGATCCAGGCGATCTTCACTCTGATGTCGCTCTGACCGTTAGGGTAGACCTGCTTGACGATGGACAAGACCGTCTTCATGAAGGGTCGCTGCTTCCCTTCGCGTAGCCGTCGCCCGACGAGCTGCGGGCGGCCGAGGCTCTCGTCATGTCGTTGGACACCTCTACCTTCACCTGGCCGACCAACGCTCCGCGGTCCCACTCCGAATTCGCCTGGGGCGGTCGGCAGGCCACCCCGAGCAGTTTGTAGTCGAGGTTGTAGGAACCAAGCGCAAGGCTTGCCGGGCTGGCCCCGTAGATCCCCGCTGTGAAGAACCCGGTGGCGTCGGTGAGTTTTTCCCAGAACATTTCGCCTTCGCTCCGCTCGGAGTTTTTCTTGTCGTAGTCCCCCGCAGCCTGGTACACGCCGTCCCTGATCAGGCGTTGCACCATCCTGGTGAACGATCTGAAGTGGTCCTCCGTGCGAAGCTGCCGGACGAATTCACCGTCCGGGGGGAGGGTGATCTCCTTCGGTCCGCCCCTGGCCCAGAGTGCGACCAGTTCCTCGGCAGAGAGGTCTATGGTCTTGTCACCGTCGGGCCCCTTCTTGCCGTCTTTCCGCTCCGGTTCTGGGTTCGGTCCCTTCTTGAACACGATCTGAGCGGACTTGTGGCCCACCTCCGTGCGAACCGTGATGGACGTGGTGCCGGTCCCGGTGCCGCCGCTCACCGTCTGGTAGGTGACCGTCTGGGTGGACGTTGTCGTGTACAACCAGTCCCAGCCGGTAGCGGTCTTGGTGAAGGTTTCGGTACCGCCATTGCAGGAGCTCGAGGAGCCGCCGCACATCCCGTCGGGACGAAGTCCG
>NZ_JBFAKH010000239.1:0-2350 GCF_040655635.1 Streptomyces sp. NPDC050388 | reverse complement strand
GCCAACACCTACCTCGACGCCCTCGCCGAGCAGCGCCGCGCCCGCGGCCTGCCCGCCACCTCCCTCGCCTGGGGCCCCTGGGCCGGCGGCGGACTCGCCCAAGGCGAGGCGGTGGAGCAGCTGGAGCGGCGTGGCCTGACCCTGATGGACCCCGACATCGCGATCGCTGCGATGGAGCAGGCCCTCGCCCTGGGCACCCCGTGCTCGACCGTCGCGGACGTGGCCTGGGAGAAGTTCGCGCCGTCGTTCACCGCACTGCGTCCCAGCGCCCTGCTGAGCGAACTGCACGACCTGCAGCACCGCACCACCACCGGGTCTGACAACGACGCGGAGGCGGAGCGGGAGGCGTCCGCCGCGTTCCGCGAGCGGCTGATCTCCGTACCGGCCGACGAGCAGCGGCGCATCCTGCAAGAGCTCGTACGGTCCGAGGCCGCACGGGTGCTGGGCCATGGGACCGCTCACGCCGTCGAGGTCGACCGGGCGTTCCGGGACCTCGGCTTCGACTCGGTGATGGGCATCGAACTGCGCAACCGCCTCAACGAAGCCACCGGCCTCGACCTCGAGTCGACGATCGTCTTCGACGAACCGTCGTCCGAGACGCTCGCCGAGCGGCTCCGCCGCGAACTGGTGCCCGACACGGACGACGACGGCCACGACGACGCGCTCGACGGAACACCGACGGACCTCGCCGCCGCGGCCTTCGACGAGGACCGCGCCGACCGCAGCGACGAGATCAAGGCCATGGACGTCCAGGACCTGATCCGCATGGCAATGGAGACGAACAACCCATGAAGGCGCGAGCGTACAGAGGGAAGAGCTGATGGACTCGGGTACTGACCAGATCGTCGAGGCGCTCCGCTCCGCCCTGGTGGACAACGAGCGGCTGCGGCTGCTGAACCAGAAACTGGCCGACGCGGCCACCGAGCCCGTGGCCGTCGTCGCGATGAGCTGCCGGCTGCCGGGCGGCGCCGTCTCCCCGGAGACGCTGTGGCAGCTGGTGTCCGACGGTACGGACGCCGTGTCGCCGGTCCCCGACGACCGCGGCTGGGACCCGGCGTGGCTGCGGGCCCCCGGCGAGCCGGACGATGCCCCGATCTCCCTGGAGGCCGGTTTCGTCCACGACGCGCCGCGGTTCGACCCGGCGCCGTTCGGGATCAGCCCGCGCGAGGCCCTGGCCATGGACCCGCAGCAGCGCATGCTGCTGGAGTCCACGTGGGAGGTGCTGGAGCGCGGCGGCTTCGACCCGGCCTCGCTCAAGGGGTCGCGTACGGGCGTCTTCGTCGGCTGCTCCGCCTCCGGTTACAGCGCCACCATGTACGGCGACGCGCAGGGCAGCGAGTCCTACCTGCTGACCGGCACCGCGGGCGGCGTGCTGTCCGGCCGCCTGTCGTACACCTTCGGCCTGGAGGGCCCGGCCGTCACCGTGGACACCGCCTGCTCCTCGTCGTCCGTGGCGCTCCACCTGGCCGTCCAGTCGCTGCGCCGGGGCGAGTGTTCGCTCGCGGTTGCCGGCGGCGCCGCAGTGATCGCCACGCCGGGGGTCTTCGCCGAGTTCAGCAAGCAGGGCGGTCTCGCCGGCGACGGCCGCTGCAAGGCCTTCTCCGCCGGGGCCGACGGCACCGGCTGGGCCGAGGGAGTGGGCATGCTCCTGCTGGAGAAGCTCTCCGACGCCCGCCGCAACGGCCATGAGGTCCTCGCGGTCATCCGCGGCTCGGCGGTCAACCAGGACGGCGCCTCCAACGGCCTGACGGCACCCAGCGGTCCGGCACAGCGCCGCGTCATCCGCGCCGCCCTCGCCGACGCCCGGCTCACCGCGGCGGATGTGGACGTGGTCGAGGCGCACGGCACGGGTACGACACTCGGCGACCCGATCGAGGCCCGCGCCCTGCTCGCCACGTACGGCCAGGAGCGGCCGGAGGACCGGCCGCTGTGGCTGGGCTCCCTGAAGTCGAACATCGGTCACCCGCAGGCCGCCGCCGGTGTCGCGGGCGTGATCAAGATGGTCATGGCGATGCGGCACGGCATGCTGCCGAAGACGCTGCACGCCGACGAACCGTCCCCGCACGTCGACTGGGCCGCAGGCGCCGTCCGGCTGCTCACCGAGGCCCGCCCGTGGCCGGAGACGGGCCGGGCGCGCCGCGCCGGTGTGTCCTCATTCGGCATGAGCGGCACGAACGTGCACCTGATCCTGGAGCAGACGCCGGAGGACGAGCCCGCCACCGAACCGGAGACCGAGCCCGCGACAGCCGGGCTCGCCGCCGTGCCGTGGGTGCTGTCCGCCAAGAGCGAGCAGGCGCTCGCGGCGCAGGCCGACCGGCTGCTCGCCCACCTCCGTGACCACCCCGCCGCG
>NZ_JBFAKH010000238.1:0-2355 GCF_040655635.1 Streptomyces sp. NPDC050388 | reverse complement strand
GAGCAATGCTCATGACTTGTGGATCGTCCTCGGGAAGGCATGCGAAGGGCGTACCTTCCCGAATGATCCTGTGATGGTCACCAAGTCAGGCCCGCGTTCGCAGCGCGGGTCGGGAAGGCACGCCCGTGCTCAACGTAGTCAACGACGACGGCTCCACGTCCGCCGGTTCGCTGACCGACGAGATCGTGCGGGAGGGCGCCAGGCGGATGCTTGCCGCCGCGCTGGAGGCGGAAGTCGACCAGTACATAGCCGAGTTGGCGGCCGAGCGGGATGAACGCGGGCGGCGTCTGGTGGTGCGCAACGGGCACCACCGCCCGCGGACCGTGACCACGGCTGCCGGGCCGGTCGAGGTCCGCGCCCCGCGGGTCAACGACCGCCGCGTCGACGAGGCGACCGGTGAACGCCAGCGGTTCTCCTCGAAGATCTCCCCCAGCCTTCGGCCGGGAGGTACCCCCAGCCGCCGTGGTGCCGCAAGTCTCCGAAGATCAGTGAGGTCCTCCCGCTGCTCTACCCGCACGGGCTGTCCGGCGGCGACTTCGTGCCCGCGCTCGAGCAGTTCCTCGGCTCCTCGGCCGGCCTGTCGGCGGCGACGGTGAACCGGCTCACCAGGCAGTGGCAGGACGACCACGCCGCCTTCCAGCGCCGCGACCTGTCGGAGACGGATTACGTCTACGTGTGGGCCGACGGGGTGCACCCCAGGGTCCGGCTCGGGCAGGCCCACTCCTGCGTCCTGGTCCTGATGGGCGTCCGTCTGGACGGCAGCAAGGAGCTGATCGCGCTGGCGGAGGGGCTGCGGGAGTCGGCCGAGTCGTGGGCGGATCTGCTGCGTGACTGCCGCCGACGTGGCATGCGCGATCCCGAACTCGTGGTCGGTGACGGCGCAATGGGCCTGTGGCGGGCGCTCGCGGAGGTGTTTCCGCAGGCCAGACACCAGAGGTGCTGGGTTCACAAGGTCCGCAATGTCATGAACGCACTGCCGAAGTCGGCTCAGCCAGGCGCGAAGAAGGCCCTGCAAGAGATTTACAACGCCGAGGACCGCGACCACGCCGAGAAGGCGATCAAGGACTTCGAGCGCGCCTACGGAGCGAAGTGGCCGAAAGCGGCCAAGAAGGTCACCGGCGAGACTGACGAGCTCCTCGCGTTCTACGACTTCCCCGCCGAGCACTGGGTGCACCTGCGCACGACCAACCCCATCGAGTCCACTTTCAGCACCGTGAAACTCCGGACCAAAGTCACCCGCGGCGCCGGCAGCTCGGCAGCCGCCCTGGCCATGGTGTTCAAGCTTGTCGAGTCCGCCCAGGCCCGCTGGCGCGCGATCACCGCACCCCACCTCGTCGCCCTGGTCCGCAACGGCGCCCGCTTCGAGAACGGTCACCTCGTCGAACGCCCCGAGGCGGTGGCCGCGTGAGCCGGCCGGCCAGCGGCACGCTGCATCACGTCGAACTCTGGGTGCCGGACCTCGACCGCGCGCTCACCTCTCTCGGCTGGCTGCTGGAGGCCCTGGGCTACACACTCACCCAGAGCTGGGACAACGGCCGCAGCTGGCACCTCGGGCCGACCTACCTGGTCCTTGAACAGTCCCGGGCCCTCACCACCAACCGGCACGACCGATGCCGGCCAGGGCTGAACCACCTGGCCTTTCACGTCGAGGACGACAGCACGGTCGAGCGGCTGGCCACCGACGCGGCGAACCACGGCTGGCACCTGCTGTTCCCGGACCGGCATCCACACGCCGGCGGCGAACGGCACTATGCCGCCTACCTGGAAAACGACGACGGCTTCGAGGTCGAACTCGTCGCGATCACGTCATCACAGCGAAAGTGAGAGCAACCGATCCACAGGTCTTGACGATTGCTCTACGCGGCCCTGGATAGTGCGACTCTTCTGGCTCTACTGCCTGTGCTCAGGGAGGGCAAGGAGAGGGCGCTGGAGCGGGTGAAGCAGGAGTCTCAACACCATGAGCAGCTTGAAAGTTCCGACGCTTACACAGCGCAGCTGCTCGGCGAGGCATTGCTGCTTTCGATGCCCGTACCCTCGCTGAGGACGAGGAGACGCGCGGCCAGCTCAGTGAACTTCGCAAGACGGTTCACAAGATCCTCGGCAGCCAGGCCAGCAGAACGAGTGAGGTGAAGGCAGACATGCGCATGCCTGAGTTCCTCTGGGCGCACCAGAAGAGGGAGCACTGGATCTTGGAGGAGCTCACTCGCCGAGGACTGCTGCCCACCTTCTCCCCGAAGTCATCCACGGAGGATGTCAAGCGCTTAGAGGTCATCTCATTTGGCTGGGTAGGCTGTCGGCCGTGGCAGGGATCGTTGAGCGGCTGGTGCCGGATGAGTTGTGGGAGCTGTTCCAGCG
>NZ_JBFAKH010000237.1:0-2389 GCF_040655635.1 Streptomyces sp. NPDC050388 | reverse complement strand
CGGGTTTCTGCTCTTCAGCGTGGTGTGGTGGGGGTTTCGGGTGGTGACACGGATGCTGATTTGGGGCTGACGTTTTTGGTGATGGTGCGGGTCGGTTGGTTGCCGGTCGGTATGGCGCGGGGTGTGTTGCCGCTGGTCAGGGCCGTGGTGGCAGGGCCGGGTGGCGTGTGGGCGGCCTGGCCGGCCTCCTCCGGCCGGTGACCCGGCACCGGTCGGCGGGATTCGGTGGTGCTGGTGCGTGCCGCCGCCGGTTCTTGTGATGCGTGATGGGGTTGTGGGGGCGATGCGGTCCTTGCGCTTCGTCGGAGGCGTTCTTGTGTAAGTGCCATCGAGTGGTGATGCTGTGTCACGGCGGTTCGGTGCGGCAGGCGGCGGCGAGGAGGCTTCATTTGTCATGCGCATGAATAAATGATCCGGCGTGTTCGCGCTGCCCGTGCCAGGGCGACCCCGTCCTCCGGTCCGACCGGTCACCCCGGTCGGCATCGGTACCCGCCGTGCACCCGTGTACCCGTAAGAGGAGGACCCCTCGGATGGCAGACAGACGCATGACCCGTCACAGACTCGCCGGTGTCGGCACGGCCATACTCACGGCCGTGGCACTCGGCGCGGTGGCAACACTCCCGGCGGCCGCGGCACCGGCCGAAGGCGTGGTCCTGAACGCGGACGGCCCCGGCGCCGTCGACGGCAGCTACATCGTCGTCCTCAAGGAAGCGGCCGGTTTCAACGCCGCGTCCCGGCAGGGCAAGGCGCTGGCCGCGAAGTTCGACGGCGAGATCACCCACACCTACACGGCCGCTCTGAACGGCTACGCCATCTCCATGGAGCAAAAGGAGGCGGAGCGGCTCGCCGCCGACCCCGCGGTGAAGTTCGTCGTCCAGGACCAGACGGTCCAGGCGACCGGCACCCAGCCCGCCCCGCCATCGTGGGGCCTGGACCGCATCGACCAGGCGCCCCTCCCGCTGAACAGCTCCTACACCTACCCGGACTCCGCCGGTGAGGGCGTCACCGCCTACGTCATCGACACCGGTGTGCGCATCAGCCACAGCGACTTCGCAGGACGCGCCCGGCACGGCTACGACGCGGTCGACGACGACACCATCGCCGACGACGGCAACGGCCACGGCACCCACGTGGCCGGCACCATCGCCGGCGCGTCCCACGGCGTCGCCAAGAACGCCGACATCGTCGCCGTGCGGGTGCTGGACAACTCCGGTTCGGGCACCACCGCCGGCGTCATCGCCGGTGTCGACTGGGTGACGGCCCACGCCTCCGGCCCGTCGGTGGCCAACATGAGCCTGGGCGGCGGCGCCAACATCGCCCTGGACACCGCCGTGCGCACCTCCATCGCCTCCGGCGTCACCTACGCGGTGGCTGCGGGCAACTCCAACACGGATGCCTCCAGCGCCTCGCCGGCCCGTGTCACCGAGGCGCTGACCGTCGGCTCCACCACCAACACCGACGCCCGGTCCTCCTTCTCCAACTACGGTTCGGTGCTGGACGTCTTCGCCCCGGGCTCCTCCATCACCTCGGCCTGGCACACCTCGGACAGCGCCACCAACACCATCTCCGGTACCTCGATGGCCGCGCCGCACGTCGCCGGCGCCGCCGCGCTGCACCTGGCGGACGACCCCACCGCCACCCCGGAGCAGGTCGCCTCCGCGCTGGCGGGCAAGGCAACCTACGCTGCCGTCACCGACCCCGGCCCCGGCTCACCGAACCTGCTGCTCAACGTCGGCGAGGACGGCGGAGGCGCTCCGGAGCCCGCGCCGGCGCCGAGCGGCAAGCGGTTCGAGAACACCACCGACTACGGAATCCCGGATCGGTCGGTCGCCGAGTCGCCGATCAGGGTGACCGGCGTTCCCCACAACGCCCCCGCCAACCTCCACGTGGAGGTGGACATCAAGCACACCTGGAGCGGTGACCTGCAGGTGGAGCTGATCGCACCCGACGGGACCGCCTACCGGCTGAAGGACACCGGCACCGGCGGCAGCGCCGACAACGTGATCGGCACGTTCCCGGTCGACGCCTCCTCCGAGAAGGCGATGGGCACCTGGAAACTCCGGGTCACCGACGCCTACGCCAGCGACATCGGATACATCGACTCCTGGGCGCTGCAGTTCTGATCCGCCCCGGAGCCGATCGGACCCGGCCATGCCGTGCCGGACCGGGCCGGTACCCGGACACCACCTGACGGTGTCTCCGTGGCCGCACACCGTGCGGCCACGGAGACATTCGCTGGTCAGGGCCGTGGTGGCAGGGGTTGGGTGCCGGCAGTGGCGACAGGGGCAGCCGGTGTCACCTTCTACGGAGCGGGCTTCACGAGGCGCGGCCCCGCTGCGCCTCCTCCGATTCCCCGAACGAAGACCCCCGATGGGCATCGTCGGAGACG
>NZ_JBFAKH010000236.1:0-2436 GCF_040655635.1 Streptomyces sp. NPDC050388 | reverse complement strand
CGCTGGAACAGCTCCCACAACTCATCCGGCACCAGCCGCTCAACGATCCCTGCCACGGCCGACAGCCTACCCAGCCAAATGAGATGACCTCTAAGAGAAACGGATCACAACACCGATGACCACGCGCCCGTACGTCATCCTCTCCGCCGCCATATCAGTCGACGGATACCTGGACGACACCAGCCCCGATCGGCTGCTTCTGTCCAACGAGCCCGATTTTGACCGCGTCGACCAGGTCCGCGCGGAGTCCGACGCCATCCTGATCGGCGCGAATACGATGCGCCGGGACAATCCCCGCCTGCTGGTGAATAGTGAGGAGCGGCGCACGCGGCGCATCGCCGACGGCAAGCCCGAGTACCCGCTGAAGGTCACCGTCACCGCGAGCGGCGATCTGTCCGCCGACCTCAAGTTCTGGCACCACGGCGGCCAGAAGTTGGTGCTCACCGTGGACAGCGCCGAGGAGAAGGTGCGTGCCACCCTGGGCGACTTCGCCGACGTTGTCAGCGTCGGCCCCGAGCTTGATTGGGGGCTGGTCCTCGATGAGCTGGGTCGTCGCGGTGTCGAACGGCTAATGGTGGAGGGTGGCGGCACCATTCACACTCAGCTCATGGCGCAGAACCTGGCCGACGAAGTACACCTGGCCATCGCCCCGTTGCTCGTGGGGCAGCCCGAGGCAGCCCGGTTCTTGGGCGCCGCCGACTACCCGGGCGGTTCGACGGCCCGGATGAAGGTGCTGGAGGTCAGGGCAATCGGCGACGTCGTCTTCGTTCGTTACGCACCGAAGGAACGTTCTACCGAGAACTAGAACTGACGACACGCCGTCAACTCCACCTGAAGAAGTGCAGAACTATGTATAGTTCCGGATCACGTAAGGAGAGGGGGATCAGTGTCTGAGCTACTCAACGCAGTCGATGCTCTGCTCGCACGGCCGGACGCCATGCCGTCGCCGGACGTCCGGGCTCGGCTGAGGAAAGCCGACGGGTTGACGCAGGAAGAAGTCGCCGAAGTCTTCGGTGTCACCCGCGTGGCCTTCCATCGCTGGGAGACGGGCTTGGCGAAACCTCGCCGACGTCACCTCGAGGCTTACGTTCGCCTGCTGGACGGCTGGGCGGCAAAGCATCCAGAGGCAGCACGGGCTCCGGAACCAGAACGACAGGCTGGATAAGGAGACTGATGCCAACCGGTCCGTAAACGCCGAAGCGGCCCCGTCGCCACAACGGGACCGCTTCCTAGCGATCGACTCGCAACCCTTCCAAAAGCTCGAGTCGTGAGCAGCGAGGTGACCTCGTCTGCCGGGTGATGCCCGTGGACCCTAGAGTCCGCGTGGTCACCTATACCCAGGATATGCGCGGCTTCGCGCGCATCGCCACTATCCCGGGTCGGCAGTTACGTCACACTCGCTGATCACGACTCCCCTACTTGGGGAGATGTCCTCCTTTGCACAGCCCACATCGCCCGCCCGCCGGCCCTGCTGGCGAGGACTTCGGGTCCACCTACCTGGAACGCGCCTGGGAGCCACCGGAAGAGGTCATCCTGCGGCGGGAGCTGGTGCGCACACCCACGTTGCAGCCAGAAGATCTCGGCGTCCTGGCGGAGCTGCTGCTCCGTGACCCGCGCCTGCCGTCGACCATGGAAGCCATCCGCGCCGACCTCCAGGCGCGCGGCTGGAAGATGGGCAAGGACCGCTACAACGCCATCGCGGCGCGCCTGACGAAGGCCGGTCACCTCGCCCGCCTCTCGGTCTACGACGACACCACGCAGCGCCCTACCTGGGTCACTCGGGTCTACCGGAACCCCGCGAACAACGAGCAGTACGTCGATCTCGGCATCGCCGCATCAGCGCAGGTCAGCGCCGAAATGCGGGAAACCCGCGATCCAGCCGACGCCCCCGACTCCGAACAGCGGGAAACCCGCGTTTCGCCTGGTCAGCGCCGGATCGCGGAAAACCCGCGATTTGAAAACCCGCGTTTCGCCTGGTCAGCGCCGGAATGCGGGAAACCCGCGATCCGCTCCGCACCCCCCACACCCCCCGGGGGAGGAGGATTCCTCCTCCCCTACCCCTCCCACCCGCACCACGGGGTCGCTTCCGTCACAGAGGGAGGAGGCGGCGGAGTTCTCCCCGGAGGAGATCACCGCGGCCGAGGACTTCCTGCAGCAGATGCAGCGCTGGCAGGCGGGTGCTGCCACCGCCCGCAGGTGCGCGCCGAAGCTGCTGGCCACGATGCGCAAGCAGGGCTGGCCGCCCCTGGCCGGCCTGGATGCCGACGACCGCGGCCTGCTCGAGGCGGAGGTGCTGAAGAACACCGGCGGCGCGGCCTCCTGGACCAAGTGCCTGCCGGGTTGGGTGCAGGACCTGCGCCGCTACGCGCTGGTGCGCCCGCAGCCCGCTCCTGCGCCGACCAGCAGCCCGCGGCCGACGGCGACGCGTGCCGTCAT
>NZ_JBFAKH010000235.1:0-2463 GCF_040655635.1 Streptomyces sp. NPDC050388 | reverse complement strand
CTTCAGCGGCATCTCACCCCACTTCCGGCCCCGCCGTCACCTCCTCGCCGCCCCGAACTACCGCGCCGAGATGACCGTCCGCTTCGCGATCTGGAACCAGGTCACCGGCGCCGCCGGCCAACCCGCCGAGGCCTGAACACCGGCCCGGATCCCCGGTCCCCACCACGCCCCGACGCGCCGTCAGAGACCCACGCAGCCCACAACGTGACAGCGCCCTCGGCCCGGTTGTTCGGGTCCTGGGGCGAGCGGTGTTCGACCGACGGCCTCAGCGCACGGTGGGCGGCGCCGTGGGAGCGGAGCCTGTCGGTGACGATCACCCGGGGCACCGTGCGGGGCCTCTTCATCAGCTTCCGGAAGAAACGCCTGGCCGCGGCCTCGTCCCGTCGGTTCCGCAGCAGGATGCCGGGCCCGTTCCCGTGCTGGTCCACGGCCCGCCACGGGTACCGCTGCATACCGCTTACCTTGATGAACACCTCGACCGGGTGCCCCTTGCCACCAGGCCCCGGACGGCGCCGACGCAGAGCAGCGGCACCAGCCGGGCCGAACCAGCGCGTCCACTGGTGGACCGTCTCGTGGCTGACCTCGATGCCGCGCCCGGGCATCGGCTCCTGGAGGTCGCGCAGGCTCAGGTGGAAGCGGTAGTACAGCCACACACAGTGGGAGATGACCTTCGACGGGAAGCGGGAACCCCGGTAGGACGGCGTCACCACGGACCGCCCCTGCAGCGCTCCGAGCAGACAGATGGTCATGCCTCCCGAGAAGGCCATTCCTCAACCTGGCAACGCCGGTGCAACCGCTGGCGGAACAGATGCGTGCCCTGACGCGGTTCAGTGTGCGGCGGCCTCAACAGCGCTCTTGATGCCGCGCAGTGCTTCTTCGAGGCCGTGGTCGACCTGGGCGCCTTCGGTGCTGTCCGTATGCAGCTGGACAGTGAGGCGTGAGGTGGCAGGACCTTCACCCGGCGCGACGTGCAGCCTGCCGTGGTATTCGTGTGGTCCGGGCGCTCCCCGCTCGAGACTTTTACCGTCTTCGATGACATGGATCCACGCTTCGCTGGTGACGTCCTGCTCGGGGGCGTCCGCGGGGTCGATGTGGGCTGTGACGGTGACCCGGTCACCGTCGTGGGGGCGCACGGAGGTCAGGCGCGGCATGTAGGCAGGCAGGTTCTGTACATCGGCCAGGTAGGAGAAGAGCCGGTCCGGCGCGACCGTGATCGTGTCGTTGTAGTCACCCACGTTGTTGGGGTTCCCCGAGCAGTTGCGACGCGAACCGGAAGTGGTGCTTGGTCGCCCGGCAGGGGCAGCGAGGAGACGCAGGCGAGTGACCACAAGCCAGGGAGGCTCGCTTCGGTGAACTTCCCCCGAGCCCTAACTACCCGGCCTTGGGGGAACTTCAGTCCGCGCGTTCACCCGCGGACCAGGCGCCCCAGGGCCCACCGGGCGGGGCCGGCGTATGCCGCGAGGGCAACGGCCGGTCCCTCGGCCCGCAGTGTCGTGGCCGAGCCGGCCGCCTGGGCGAACACCTCATGACGCAGTCGCATGTGTACCGGTCCGAGCCGGACCCGCCAGGTCCACTGCCGTCGTTCCTCGTCGACGCACTCCACGACGAACCTCGCGGTGACACCGAACAGCGAGACCACCTCGCCCCGCATGCCTGGTGCAATCCGCTCACCGGCCACACGCACCGCCCTGATCTGCGGCGACCACGTCGGCCAGCAGGCGGGTGAGACGTAACGCGACCAGACGTCCTCGGCGGGGGCCGGTCCCGCGGCCCGCAAGGTCATGACGGCCATCGGGCCGGTACCAGGTCAGCCGACCTGACCGTGGACGAACTCATTGAGGGCTTTGCCCGGCCGCAGGCCCGCCTCGCCGTCCTCCTGATGGAAACTGCCGAACCCGGTGAGGGTGACGGTCTTCCCCGCCCTGAGCGCCTCGGCGATCGCACCCGCCCGGTCGACGGTGCCGAACAGGGCATCGACGACCCGGCCGACCTGCTCCAAGGTCAGGTCACCACCCTCCGCCGCCTTGTGTGTGACCGCCTCGACCAGCCCGGACCTGTCCATACGACGCACCCGCTCCTCGACGATGAAGTCCCGCGCAGCCGCACCCCGCCCGGCCACCACTGTCCGACCCCACCATCGTGACACCGCCACAGCAGCCCCGCACGCAGCGGCGCCCAACCGTACGCTGCCCGTGTGCACAGTGTGGAACTACTGCCCGACCCCGCGACGGAGCGGGCCGTCCGAGACGTATGGCGCCGCCTTGCGGACGCGGGCCTGCCCAGCCTCGCCACCCACCACCACCCGACCGACCGCCCCCACCTGGCCCTCGCCACAACCGACCATCTTCCACCCCAGACACACGCCCTTGTCAACTACCCGTCGCTAAAGCGACGGGCTTGCACAACGGGCATCACTGGCTGTGGTGCTGCGCTTGCGTCCGGCCCCGTCCCGCGGGCGCGGGA
>NZ_JBFAKH010000234.1:0-2467 GCF_040655635.1 Streptomyces sp. NPDC050388 | reverse complement strand
AGGACGGCCACGACGACCACGACCTCACCGGCGAAGACCAGCCGCCAGGTCAGGTACGTCGTCATCCAGCCGCCCAGCAGCGGGCCGGACCCGCCCCACCGCACGACGGAGGAAGGCCGATACCCGTGAAACTCTCCGAGGCACCCACCGCCGGACCGATCACCCCGGACCCCGACGGCCCCGACCGCCCCTACTGGGACGGACTGCGCCGGGGCGAACTGCGCATCCCCCGCTGCCGGGACTGCGGCCGCCACGTCTGGGCCCCGCAACGCATCTGCCCCGGCTGCCGAGGCGCCGCGTTCGACTGGCCGGTCGTCGCCCCGACCGCCACCGTCTTCTCCTGGACCCGCACCTGGCACCCCTTCCTGCCCGAACTCGCCGACCACGTCCCCTACACCGTGGTCCTGGCCCGACTCGACGAGGTCCCCTCGGTACGCCTGCTGGGCATGCTCGTCGACGACGAGAGCACCCTGCGGATCGGAGCCGCCCTGCACGGCGTGATCCAGCCCGCGGGCCCGCTCACCCATGACACCCCCGTCCTGCGCTGGAGGCTCTCGGCATGACGTTCCCACTGCGCGGCGCGACGGCCGTGGTCGGCATCGGGGAGACCCCGTACCACAAGCGCGGCAAGGCGCCGCTGGACGAGGACGGCCTGCGGTTGCAGGCCATCGTCGAGGCCTGCGAGGACGCGGGCGTGGACCCGGCCGACGTCGACGGCTTCTCCACCTACGGCCACGACGCCGACGCCACCGCGCTCGCCCCCGCACTCGGCACCCGCCGCCTGCGCTGGGCCTCCCAGGTGGCCGGCGGCGGAGGCGGCGGCCTGGGCGCCGCGCTCCTCCAGGGCGCCACCGCCCTGGCCATGGGACAGGCCCGGTACGTGATCGTCTACCGCGCCCTGGCCCAGCAGCAGAGCGGACGACTGTCCGCCGCCGTCTCCAGCTACTTCTTCGACGAGCACTACCGCGCGCACGGACTGGTCTCGCCCGCCCAGGTCTGCGCCCTGCGCACCCAGCGCATGATCGAGCACGACGGCGTCCCGGCCGAGGCGCTGCGGGCGTTCGCCCAGGCCTGCTACGTCCACGCCGGGCGCAACCCGCTGGCCGCCGGACGGGACGTACGGCTGACCGACGAGACCTACCTGTCCTCGCGCATGATCTCCGAGCCGCTGCGGCTGTTCGACTCCTCCCGGGAGAACGACGGCGCCGGGGCCGTGCTGCTCACCACCGCCGAACGCGCCCGGGACCTGCGGCAGACCCCCGCCTACGTCCTGTCCGGGGCCCAGGGCGCGGGGGAGGACTGGGGCGAGCTGCACGAGAACGACCGTGACTACTCCTCGGCCGGCCTCGCCCCGCTGGCCGACGAGCTCTGGGCGGACGCGGGCATCCGCCCCGAACAGGTCGACGTCGCCCAGATCTACGAGAACTTCACCGGCCCCGCCGTCGCCGTCATGCTCGACCTGGGACTGGTGACCAGGGAGAACATCGGGGAGCTGCTCACCGTCGAGAACCTCACCGCCCCCGGCGGCCGCCTCCCGGTCAACACCGCCGGCGGCAACATCGCGGGCGGGTTCGTGCACGGCATCGGTCTGGCCGCCGAGGCCGTCCGGCAACTGCGCGGCACCTCCTCCAACCAGGTCCCCGGGGCCCGCGTCTCGCTGCTCACCGGCGGCCCCGCGGCCCCCCTGGTCAGCGCCGTGGTGCTGGGCGGCGAGGACACCCTCTGAATTCGTGGGGGCGGAGGTCACCGGGCGCGCCCGGCCGTCAGGGTCGGGCGCGCCCGGTGGCGTTCACGCGGGGTGATCCGGTCGGACGGGGTCGCGGGACCACTCCAGCCGGTCCGTCGTGGTGCCGCCCGTGCGGGTGGGACGCGGTTCGGTGTGCAGCACGAGCCGCGGACCTTCCCACGAGATCCGCCGGGTCAGGACGTCACCGACGTGTTCGACGTACAGCGACATCTCCACGTGGTGCAGGACCAGGTCGCCGCGGAGCGTGTACCGGCCCGCGTAGCCGACGAAGCCCAGGGCGGCCGCGCCCCGCTGCTCGTCGGTGGCCCGAGTGAAGGAGAGGCCGTCGGGCCAGGGGCGGTCGCGACGCATCAGCAGCGCGCTCATCCGCCCGTCGGGCCGGTACTCCAGCCGTCCCAACGGCCCCGGCCCCAGCGGGTGCCCGACGACCTGTCCGTCGACCAGCCGGGTGTGGTCGACCAGGTTCCAGCCGCCGAGCAGCGAGGCGGCGAGGCCCTGGGCGGTGTGCTCGTCGGGGGCGTTCTCCTCGGGAGCCGGTGCCGAGGGGGAGGGGACGCGGGTGTCGGGCGGCGTCCGCCCGTCGGGGGTGTGTGCGGCAGGGGGCATGACGGTCCGATCGTTCGGCGGGTCTTCAAAGTTGAGCGGTGCGGAGGTGTCCGCGGGCTCGGCGGGTGGTGACGCAGCGTGTCCGTAGTCGTTGGTGGTCGGCGTTGCGAAAGC
>NZ_JBFAKH010000233.1:0-2484 GCF_040655635.1 Streptomyces sp. NPDC050388 | reverse complement strand
CGAACTGGAGGACCTGGGCGCCACGGTGCGCTGGGCCGCCTGCGACGTCACCGACCGCACCGCGCTGGCCGAACTCCTCACGGAGATCGGCCCCGGCCTGTCCGGCATCGTCCACGCCGCCGGCGTCCTCGACGACGGCGTGCTGGAGTCCCTGACCGCCGAGCGGCTCACCACCGTGCTGCGGCCCAAGGCGGACGCCGCCTGGCACCTGCACGAACTCACCGCGGACCTGGACCTGGCGTTCTTCGTCCTGTTCTCCTCCGCCGCCGGCACCCTCGGCGGCGCCGGCCAGGCCAACTACGCCGCCGCCAACGCCTTCCTGGACGCGCTGGCCGCCCACCGCCACGCCCAGAACCTGCCCGCCACCTCCCTGGCCTGGGGCCCCTGGGCCGACAGCGGCATGGCCCACCACCTCGACGCCGCCGACATCGCACGTATGCGGCGTGCGGGTGTTCCGCCGCTGTCGGCGGAGGAGGGTTTGTCCCTCTTCGACGCGGGCCTGGCCTCCGCCACAGCCGCGCTCGTTCCGGTCAGTCTCGACCTGAGCGTGATGCGCAGGACGGCCGCACAGGGCGGCGAGATCCCGTACCTGCTGCGCGGCCTGGTGCGTACGCCGCAGCGCCGCACCGCCGCACAGGTGGATGTCGCGGCATCCGGTCTGGCCGCACGTCTCGTGGGGCGCACAGCCGAGGAGCAGGTCCAGCTGGTGCTGGAGGCGGTACGTACGGAGGTCGCCGGTGTCCTCGGCCACACCTCCGCCGCCGCCGTCCCCGCCCAGCGGGCCTTCACCGAGCTCGGCTTCGACTCCCTGACCGCCGTCGAACTGCGCAACCGCCTCGGCAAGGTCACCGGGCTGCGCCTGCCCGCCACCCTGGTCTTCGACTACCCGTCGGCCACCGTGCTGGCGGAGTTCCTGACCCAGGAGCTGACCGGCGGCCTCACAACGGATGCTTCGTACGCGAATGCTTCCGTCGTATCCGCGGTCACGGACGAGCCGATCGCGATCGTCGGCATGGCCTGCCGCTACCCCGGCGGCGTGAGCTCCCCCGACGACCTGTGGCACCTGGTCGCCACCGGCGGGGACGGCATCTCCGCGTTCCCCACCGACCGCGGCTGGAACCTCGAGGGTCTGTACGCGGATGCGGTGGCGGACGACCCGGAGGGCCGTTCGCTGACGCTGGAGGGCGGTTTCCTCCACGAGGCGGGCGAGTTCGACCCGGGGTTCTTCGGGATCTCGCCGCGTGAGGCCCTGGCCATGGACCCGCAGCAGCGCCTGCTGCTCGAGGCCTCCTGGGAAACCCTGGAGCGCGCCGGGGTGGACCCGGAGTCTCTGCGCGGCAGCCGTACCGGTGTCTTCGCCGGCCTCATGTACCACGAATACGGTTCCGGGGCGGAGTCGATCCCGAGCGGTGTCGACGCCTTCCTGGGCCTGGGCACCTCCGGCAGCGTGCTGTCCGGCCGGGTCGCTTACGCGCTCGGCCTGGAGGGCCCGGCGGTCACGGTCGACACGGCCTGCTCGTCCTCGCTGGTGGCCCTGCACTGGGCCATTCAGTCGCTGCGCACCGGTGAGTGCACGATGGCGCTCGCGGGTGGCGTGACCGTCATGTCGACGCCGAAGACGTTCGCCGAGTTCTCCCGCCAGCGCGGTCTGGCCGCCGACGGCCGCTGCAAGGCCTTCTCCGACGCGGCGGACGGCACCGGCTGGTCCGAGGGCGTGGGCATGCTGCTCGTGGAGCGGCTGTCGGACGCGCGCCGCAACGGCCACCAGGTCCTCGCCGTCATCCGCGGCTCGGCCGTGAACCAGGACGGTGCGTCCAACGGCCTGACCGCCCCCAACGGTCCCGCCCAGCAGCGGGTCATCCGCCAGGCGCTGGCCAACGCGGGTGTCGCGGCAGCGGACGTGGACGTGGTGGAGGCGCACGGCACCGGCACCAAGCTGGGCGACCCGATCGAGGCGCAGGCGCTGCTGGCCACCTACGGCCAGGAGCACGACGCGGACCGGCCGCTGTGGCTGGGCTCCCTGAAGTCGAACATAGGGCACACCCAGGCCGCCGCCGGCGTCGCCGGCATCATCAAGATGGCCATGGCCCTGCGCCACGGCTTCATGCCGCAGACCCTGTACGTCGAAGAGCCGTCCACGCACGTGGACTGGTCGGCCGGGGCGGTGGAGCTGCTGACCGAGGCCCGTGACTGGCCGGAGACGGGCGAGCGCCCGCGCCGCGCCGCGGTCTCCTCGTTCGGTATCAGCGGTACCAACGCGCACGTGATCCTGGAGCAGGCCCCGGCCGAGGAGCCGGCCGAGCCGGACCAGGCCCCGGCCCCGGCCCCGGCTCCGATGGGTGCGGTGCCGTGGGTGCTGTCCGCCAAGACCGAGCAGGCGCTCGCGGCCCAGGCGGAGCGGCTCCTGGCGCACCTGCGCGCGGACGCCGGGGCGTCGGTGGCGGACATCGGCTACTCGCTGGCCCTGACCCGCGCCCGCTTCGA
>NZ_JBFAKH010000232.1:0-2521 GCF_040655635.1 Streptomyces sp. NPDC050388 | reverse complement strand
GTGGCTGGCGTTGGTGGGCCAGCGGCGCCCGGGGGTCGGCCCTACCGTGGTGGCATGGTGGTGATCAATGGTGGGCGGCGGAAGGTGGGCGCCCGGGTCGGCACGCTGGACGTGCTGGTGCCGGTGCTGCTGTTCGTGCTGTCGGTCGCGGCCGCCTCCGCCCTCCCGCACGAGCACCGGATCGCGGTCCGCTTGCCGGTCGTGGTGCTGGCGGCGGTCGGCTGTCTGGCGTTGCTGTGGCGCCGGCGCCACCCGTTCGGCGTGCTGGTCGCCGCCCTCGCCTGCGGGGTGGGCTTCCAGGTGCTCGGGATCAGGGAGAGTCCGCTGGTGACCAGCCCGGTCATCGTCTCGGTCTACACCGTGGCGGTGCAAACCGACCGGCGGACCACCTGGATGGCGGCGTCGGCCTCGGCCGCCCTGCTGGTCGGCACGGGCCTGGTGTTCGGCTCGCGCTCCTGGTTCGGGGACAACGTGGCGATGCTGGCCTGGACGGCCCTGCCGGCCGCGGTGGGGGACGGGGTGCGTGCGCGCCGCGCGTATGTGGCGGCGGTGGAGGAGCGGGCGGAGTACGCGGAGCGGACCCGGGAGCAGGAGGCGCGGCAGCGGGTGGCGGCCGAGCGGATCCGGATCGCGCGCGAGCTGCACGATGTGGTGGCGCACCACATCGCCTTGATCAATGCGCAGGCCGGGGTGGCGGTGCATCTGGTGGAGCGGCGGCCGGAGCAGCTGGTCACCGCGTTGGAGGGGATCCGGGAGGCCAGCCGGTCCGCGCTGGAGGAGCTGCGGGTGACGGTGGGGCTGCTGCGGCAGTCCGATGATCCCCGGGCGCCGCGGGATCCGATGCCGGGTCTGGCGCAGGTGCCGGAGCTGTTGGCGTCCTTCGAGCGGGTCGGCCTGTTTGTCAGGCACCTGCGGCACGGTGTGGCCGTGCCGCTGGCGCCGGCGGTGGACCTGGCCGCGTACCGCATCGTGCAGGAGGCGCTGACCAATGTGCGCAAGCACGCCGGGACCGAGCAGGCCCGCCTCTGCCTGCGCTACCGGCCCCCATGGCTGACCATCACGGTGGAGGACGACGGGCGGGGCGGGGCGCCCGCGCCCCGCCCCGGCACCGGTCACGGGCTGATCGGGATGCGTGAGCGGGCGGCCAGCGTCGGGGGGCGGCTGGCGGCCGCGGCGCGCCCCGGCGGGGGGTTCACCGTGATTGCCGAGCTGCCGCTGCGGCCGGGTGCGGCGCTCGCGGCGCCGGGGGGGCGGGCGGCCGGGGAGGGGGAACCGTGACGATCCGGGTGCTGCTCGCCGATGACCAGGCCCTGCTGCGGGGCACCTTCCGGATGCTGTTCGAGGCGGCCGAGGACATGGAGGCGGTGGGCGAGGCGGCCAACGGCCGGGAGGCGGTGGAGCTGGCGCGGGCGCGGCGACCGGATGTGGTCTTGATGGACATCCGGATGCCGGAGCTGGACGGCCTGGCCGCCACCCGGCTGATCGGCGGGGCCGAGGAGCTGGCGGCGGTGAAGGTGTTGATCCTGACCACCTTCGAGGACGACGAGTACGTGGCGGAGGCGCTGCGGGCGGGGGCGAGCGGCTTTCTGGGCAAGGGCGCCCGGCCCGAGGAGCTGCTGGAGGCGGTGCGCACGGTGGCGGCGGGGGAGGCGCTGCTGTCCCCGGCGGCGACCCGGGGGCTGATCCGGCGGTTTCTGGCGCAGCCGGAGCCGTGCGCGGCGGCCGTGCACGAGCGGCTGGAGTGTTTGACGCGGCGGGAGCGTGATGTGGTGGGACTGGTCGCGCTGGGGCTGTCGAACGAGGAGATCGCCGGGCGGTTGTTCGTCAGTCCGCTGACGGCCAAGACCCACGTCAACCGGGCGATGACCAAGCTGGCCGCCCGGGACCGGGCCCAGCTGGTGGTCATCGCCTACCAGTGCGGCCTGGTCGGCCCGGCGGCCGGCCCCTCGGGGGCGGGGTGAGGGCCGGCCGGGGCCGGCATGTGGCGGGGGTGGGGGGTACTGCGGTGGTGGTAGCGGAAAATTGCTGCGCGCGGACGACGCGCGCGGGGCCGTTCCGGGGGGAGGGTGGGGGCGTGGAGCGGGGCGCCGGCCGTACACCGGCCCCGTGGCCCGCGCGATTCTCACCCCGGAACGAGAAGGGACCCGCCATGCTTACTCCCTCCCAGGATTGCCGCGCCATCGGCGACCTGCTCGAAGGACACGCGCTCGATGTGCTGGAGCCCGGCCAGGCGGGCGCGGTCCGCGCCCACCTGGCGGCCTGTGCCGGCTGCCGGGAGGAGCATCACTGCCTGGCGGCGGTGGCCGCGCACCTGGCCCCTTTGCGCGCGGCGCTGGCCTACGGCGCCGGCCGCCGCCGGCCGGGGGGCGGGTCGGCGGCGGCCGGGGGCCGGGTCGGCGCGCGGCGCCGGCGCCGCCGGCACGGCGCGGCCCGGGCCGGCTCGCTGACGCTGGCGCAGTGGGTGAGCCGGCTGGCCTGTGTCGGGTGAGCGGCCGGGCGGCGGACCGGCCCACCCGGACGG
>NZ_JBFAKH010000231.1:0-2539 GCF_040655635.1 Streptomyces sp. NPDC050388 | reverse complement strand
GCGGGGCGGGGCGGCCGCCCCGCCTGCGCCGGGCGCGGGGCGCGCCCCCCCCCGCCCGCCCCGCCCGATGTCGTCCACCTGCTGCTGACCGCCCTGCCGGAGGCCCGGCGGATCGGTCGGCTGTGTGTCCGGCTGGAGGGCGCCGGCGCGGCGGCGGGCTCGGCGCTCGCCCTGCTCGTGCACCACCCGCAGGCCTGGGCGCGGGCCCGTCTGGTGGCCGACGGGGTGAGCATCGCCTCGGTCGCCGCGGGCTTCTGGGCGGGGTGGCGGCTGCGCGGGCGTCCGGCCCCGGCGGCCGCCGAACGCACACCCTGGCATGCCATGGCGGTACGCCAGGTGATGTCCCGGGTCGGCACCTCGTCCCGGGGGCTGGACGAGGCCGAGGCCGCCCGGCGCGGGCAGTTCGAGGGCCGGGACCGGCACGGGGGCGCCGGCACCCTGGTCGGCCGGGTCGTGGAGGAGCTGGCCAATCCGCTCACGCCCGTCCTGGCGATCGGCGGCGGTGTCTCGGCGGCGCTCGGCTCCGTGCTGGACGCCGTGCTGATCGGCGGGGTGCTCGGCGTGGACGCGCTGGTCGGCGGGGTGCAGCGGCAGCAGGCCGACAACGCGGCCGAGCGGCTGGTCGAGGCCACCTCGGTGCGGGTGCGGGTGCGCCGCCCCGGCCGGGCGGAGCCGGTGGAGACGGCCGGCGAGCACCTGGTGCGCGGGGACCTGATCGAGCTGCGGGCCGGGGACTCGGTCCCGGCGGACTGCCGGGTGGTGCGGGCGCAGGGTCTGGAGGTGGACGAGTCCAGCCTCACCGGCGAATCGCTGCCCGTCGTCAAGAGCTCGGCGCCGACCGCGGCCCGGGCGGTCGCGGACCGCACCTCGATGCTCTACGAGGGCACGACGGTGGCCGCCGGCCACGCGCTGGGCGTGGTCGTCGCCACCGGGACCGCCACCGAGGCGGGCAGCGCGGCCGCGGCGGGCCCCGAGGGCGGGCCGCCGGAGAGCGGGGTGGAACGGCGGCTGAAGGCGCTGGGCCGGTGGTTCCTGCCGCTGTCCGTCGCCGCGGGGGTCGTCCTCTTCGCCGTCGACCTGCTGCGCAGACGCCCCCTGGGGGCCGCCCTGGGGGCCGCGGTCAGCCTGTGCGTGGCGGCCGTACCGGAGGGGCTGCCGTTCGTCGCCACGGTCGCGGAGCTGGCCGCGGCCCGCCGGCTGTCCGCGCGCGACACCCTGGTCCGCAGCGCCTCCACCATCGAGGCGTTGGGCCGCACCGACGTGCTGTGCTTCGACAAGACCGGCACGCTCACCGAGGGCCGGATCAGCCTCCAGCAGGTCTCCGACGGCCTGCGGCGCGAGGGTCTCGACCGGCTCACCCCGGCGCTGCGCCGGATCGTCGCCACGGCCGCCCTGGCCGGTCCGCCGGGCGCGGCCGCGACGCTCGCCCATCCCACCGACCGGGCCATCGCCGGCGGGGCCGAGTCGCTCGGCGCCGCCCCGGCCCGGGCCGCCGGGCTCGGTACGGACGTCTGGGAGCGGCTGGCCGAGCTGCCGTTCGAGCCGGGGCGCGGCTACCACGCCGTACTGGGGCGGTCCGACAGCGAGGCGCGGATCGTGGTCAAGGGCGCGCCGGAGGTCGTCCTGGCCCGCTGCGACCGGGCCCGCCGGGACGACGCCACCGAGCCGTTCGACGAGCGGCTGCGCGCGGAGACGGAGGCGGAGATCGACCGGCTGGCCCGGCGCGGCCTCAGGGTGCTCGCGGTCGCCGAGCGGGTCCTGCCCGCGGGTGCGCCGCGGGAGGACACCGCCCCCTCCGGCCCGGGGGACCTCGGCGACGAGGTCGTCGACGGGCTGTGTCTGCTGGGCCTGCTGGGCCTCGCGGACCCGGTGCGGCCCACCGCCGCGCAGAGCGTGGGCCGGCTGTCGCGGGCCGGGGTGCGCATCGTCATGCTCACCGGCGACCACCCCAGCACCGCCGCCGCGATCGCCCGGGAGCTGCGGCCCGAGGAGGAGCCGCGCCTGATGACCGGGGCGGAGCTGGATGCCCTCGACGACGCGGCACTCGCCGGGACGCTGCCGGAGATCACGGTGTTCGCCCGGGTCACCCCGGCGCACAAGGTCCGTATCGTCACCGCGCTGCGTTCGGCCGGCCGTACCGTCGCCGTCACGGGCGACGGCGCCAACGACGCGCCCGCCATCCGGATCGCCGACGTCGGCATCGCCCTCGGTTCCCGGGCCACGCCGGCGGCCCGCGCCGCCGCCGACATGGTCGTCACCGACGACCGGATCGAGACCATCGTCGACGCCTTCGTCGAGGGCCGGGCCATGTGGGGCTCGGTGCGCAGGGCGCTGGGCATCCTGCTCGGCGGCAATCTGGGGGAGATCGCCTTCACGCTGGCGACCACGCTGTTCACCGGACGCAGTGCGCTCAACGCCCGCCAGCTGCTCCTGGTCAACCTGCTCACGGACATGCTGCCCGCCATGGCCATCGCCGCCCGGCCGCCCGCCGACCACCCCGACCGGCTGCTCGCGGAGGGCCCGGAGGCCTCGCTCGGCA
>NZ_JBFAKH010000230.1:0-2587 GCF_040655635.1 Streptomyces sp. NPDC050388 | reverse complement strand
GGGGTCGGTCCACTGTGCGAAGCGCTCGGCGATCCAGACCAACTGGCCGACCGGCGAGTCGGTCTCGCCAAGGAAGGGGCGGAGCACAACTCGTCGATGACGGCGCTGCTCACGGAGACGCCACCGCCCTGACGCACGACCGGCCGCGCGACCCGCGTCACATATCGGGTAAACGGCGAGGAATCCGGTGTCCCGTCGCAGTTGCGACTTGTAAAGAAAGGGCTGCAAAGAAGGTGATGTGATCACTGCGAAGGTAGACAGAATGAGTATTGAAGTGTAAACATCTGCTGTCTGCCTGGCAGGGCTTGAGGGCGGCCAACCGCGTATCTCGGTGCGACCGAAGAACGCCGCCGCCAGTGGAAGTCGTCGCCCTGCGGCTGGTTTGCGGGCCCAAAGGGGCCCGCGGTTTTGTGAGCTCCCCCGGCTCGCGCGATGACGCGTCGGGTGGCGGAGAGGGAGCACGCTCTGCGCCTGCGGCGCGCGGATGCGTTTGGCATGCCCCGAGCGAGCTTTCGGGTGCCGTCGTTGGCGCCGGGCTCCGCGAGACGAAGGAGGTACGTCTGTTGGACGGCATGGAAACGGCCCAGTTCGGCGCCGTGATTGTCGTTGGCCTACTGGTCCTCTTCTACGGTGGGACCTTTCTCATCTCGACCCGGATCGGCAAGAAGGAAGAGAACGCCGACGGGTACATGACTGCTGGTAACAACATCGGATTCGGCATCTCGGCCGCCAGCATGACGGCGACGTGGATCTGGGCGGCCTCGATGTACGCCTCCGCCACGTCGGGTTACACCTACGGCATCTCGGGCCCCATCCACTACGGGCTCTGGGGCGCCCTGATGATCCTTTTCATCTACCCCTTCGGCAAGCGCATCCGCGCCGTCGCCCCCAAGGCGCACACCCTGGCGGAAGTCATGTACGCCCGCCACGGCCGCTCCAGCCAGCTGATGCTCGCGGGCTCCAACGTCGTCGGCAGCCTCATCAGCCTGATGTCGAACTTCATCGCCGGCGGTGTGCTGATCTCGCTCCTGTCGCCGTTCAACTTCATCCAGGGCGTCCTCTGCGTCGCCGCGGGCGTCCTGCTCTACACCCTGTGGTCCGGATTCCGCGCCTCCGTCATGACCGACTTCGTGCAGGTCGTGGCGATGCTCGGCGCCGTCGCCGTGATCGTCCCGTTCATCTTCTTCGCGGCCGGCTTCCCGGCCGCGTTCGAGAGCGGCGCGGCGAACCTGACCCCGCAGCAGGGGAGCTTCTTCTCCAGCGAGGCCTTCATGGGGCAGGGCGCCCCCTACATCGCCGCGGTGCTGGCCTACGCGATCGGCAACCAGACCATCGCCCAGCGCCTGTTCGCGGTGAAGCAGAGCCTGATCAAGCCCACCTTCATCACCGCGACCGTCGGCTACGGCGGTATGGTGATCGGCGTCGGCATGCTCGGCGTGCTCGCCCTCTACCTGGGCTTCGAGCCGTCCGGCGGCGACGTGAACAACCTCATCCCCGAGATGGCCGCCACCTATCTGCCGCCCGCGCTGCTGGCCCTCTTCTTCATCATGATCGTCGGCGCGCTGTCCTCCACCGCCGACGCCGACCTCGCCGCCCTCGCGTCGATCACGATGGCCGACATCTACGGCCGGGGCGTGGCCGCCAAGAGGAAGGCCAACCCGAAGACGATGCTGATGGTCGGCCGGCTCACCATGGTGGTGGCCACCGCACTGGCCGTGACGTTCGCCAGTCTGCGGCTGAGCATCCTCGATCTGCTCGTCTTCGTCGGCGCGCTGTGGGGCGCGCTCGTCTTCCCGGTGCTGGCCAGCTTCTACTGGGAGAAGGTCACCAGCAAGGCGTTCACCACCTCGGTGCTCGCGGCGCTCGCGGTGTTCCTGCCCGTGCGCTTCAGCTGGATCCCCGTGGACGGTGCCTTCGGCATCGTCGTGGACGTGCTGGCCGTCCTCGGTATCGGTGTCGTCCTCGGCCTGATGGTGTTCGGCTTCCTGGGCGTCAAGGCAGGGAAGATCGTCGGTGCGCTGGCCGTACTGGTCTCCGCGCCGTTCGCGATCGGATCCCTGCACGAGTACGCCACGCTGTGCGGTTCGCTCGTCGCCTACTCGGTGAGCACCGTCATCTGCTGGGCCATGTCCGCGCGCCAGGGGGAGAGCTTCGACTTCTCCGTCATCGCGGAACGCACGGGCAACTTCGACGACGGGGGCGCCGCGGCGACCGCCGACGGGAACGGTGAGGCACCGGGGGTCCCGAGCCCGGCGCCGGCCCCCTCGGGAGCACCGGGCGGCCGCGAGCCCGAGCCCGCCGCACCCACCAAGTAAGTCACACCGAGCAAGTCGAGAGGAGGCACAGTGACCGCCGCCCTGAGCGTCTACGTCCTGATGTGGCCCGTCATCGTGGCCGTCATCCTGTCCGTGATCAGCCGTGGGTTCTTCCGCGAGTGGGCCGAGGCCCGCCGCAACGGCCGGGACATGATCTGACCCCTGGTCGCGCGTGAGCCGCGTCCTTCGACACCCGACGGGGTGTCTGGGTCCAGGAGCACCTGGACGACCCGACGATCGCCATCGTCGAGGTGGACGAGGACACCACCGCC
>NZ_JBFAKH010000229.1:0-2699 GCF_040655635.1 Streptomyces sp. NPDC050388 | reverse complement strand
ACCTGGATCAACGCGCGATCCCCCGCCTCAAGTCCTGGCGAACTCTCGGCAGCTGACCTCTCCAGTTCCAAGATCCCCGACAGAGTCAAGCTCAGAGAACGCCACGTCGCGCGCCCGCATCACCACCCTCGAAGAAGACCTGACCGCCGCCCGCACCAGCATGCGCCGGATGATCCGCACCGAGAACACGACTCGCTGAACGACACCACCATCCACGGCGGTCATGCCCACTCCACGCCCAGCTCCCGGAGTGCGTCGAGCTGTTCGGCGCTGAGTTTGTCTCGCCTCGATTTGGTGTTCGAGACCCACACACCGAGTCTCACGGTCACCGGGGCCGCCTCGCCGTCGACCGTGATCTCTTCGCTGTGGCCGCGCGGTACAGGCCGGTGGATGCCTTCCCGCTCCACCCACTGCGCGAGGGCCGTGAGGCCCCGCTGGAACGCCTGCTGAGCCTTGTTCGGGCCCCTTCGTCGCACGCCCAGCCACCGGTGCCGCAGGCGGCGCCTCGAGCGGCTTGACGCCCAGTTGGGTCAGCCTCTCCTGCTGCTCGGCGGACAGCTGCGCCCAGGCGCCCGGCTTGCGCTGCTGCTGGAGCCATCGTCCGATGTTGTCGCCGTCCATGAGTACGCCGGGTGCGATGTCGGGCAGTACGCCGTCGGCTTCGGTGTCGGCCAGGTCGGCGAGGACGCGGTAGTGGCGCTGCCAGTCCAGCGGCCAGGGGCAGTTCCAGTCCGGGTCGACCGCGGCCAGCTGCCCTGCGCGCGCGGCGGCCCGCTCGGGGTCCTTGCCGAGGCCGCCCTTGCGGCGCAGGTTCGCGACTAGCTGGCCGACGGCCACGGGTCCGCCGCCGGCGGGGTCGTCCCAGACGGCGTCCTGCCGGGGCGCGAGGTGCCCGGTGGCCCGCCGGTAGGAGCGCAGCGCGGCGAGCTTGGCCTCCCACGCCTCCTCGCTCGGCTCCCACACCATCCCGGCCTCGTCGAGGAGCTCCTTGCGGTGGGGGTCGAGTTCTCCGGCGCGCAGCGCCTTGCGCTGCTGGTGCACCCACCGCCCCAGGGGGAAGTCCTTCGTCACGCCGACCTCGACCTCAACGTCGTAGGGGACGGCGTACAGGCCGGTGATTTCGTTCTCCGCTCGCCAGCGGAGCAGGGCCTGGTAGCCCTCGAGCCAGACCAGGGACTGGGGGCGGATGATGCGGCAGCGGGTCAGGGCTGCGATGTCGGCGGCGTCGCGGGGGTGGGCGAATTTGATCATGATAGAGGTGACCCGGTCGACCTCCTGCTGCGCCTCGCTCGTCTCCTCACCGTCACCGCCGTCGGTTCCCGCTGCGGGGGCGGGGCGGACGTGGAGGCGTCGGCGCTCGGTGCCGCGGGTCAGGGCGCGGGAAGCGAGCTGGTCGACCATGCGCTCCGAGTGCGAGCGCAGCGCCTGGAGGATGTCGACCAGAGGCTGGTAGCTGGCCGAGGCGACCATGTCCTTCGGGTCCTCCCCAGGCTGCAGGAAGATCGGGATGATGATCCGCGCCGTCTTCACTGTGCCGTCCGGATTCGGGCGCAGCGCCCGCCCGATGTTCTGGACGATGTCGACCTGTGAGCTGCGTGAGCCGACGATGCACACCGCTTCCACACCGCGCAGGCCGGTGATGTCGACACCGACGCCCAAGGCCCGTACCGAGGCGAGGAACGCCCGGTGTACGCGCCGGTTCTCGGCGTTGCTGCCGTTGGCGAACCGGTGGATCACCTCGCGCCGGTGGGCGATGGGGTGGTCGCCGCACAGCCAGTCGGCCCAGACCCGGTCCGGGGGTACGTGGCGGCCGTCCTCGAGCTCGTACAGCTCGGCGCCGATGGAGGAGGCGGGCAGTTCCTCCGCATCGGCCAGGGCGGCGTCTGAGGCTTGGGCGGCGTACAGCTCCGCGGCGGTTGACGGCATCTGCTCGGCGAACGCCCAGGCTTCCTCGACCCTTTGGTGGAAGGTCATGACGGTGTGCAGGTTCATCTGCGCCGCGTGCTCAAGGAGCGCGGCCTGGAGCAGCGCCAGGCGCCGGCCGCGCAGCGCGTCCTCCGACAGCCCCAGGGTCGGGTCGAGGTCACGGATCTCCAGTACATCGATCTCGAAGCCCGCGAGGATCGAGCGTTCTACCGCCTCCGCCAGCCCGAGGTCGAAAATCCTGGTGCCGTAGGTGGCGCTGTCGTCCTCCATCGACGCGATCACCAGCTCCCGTCCGTCCCGGCCGCGCTGCGGACGGGGCGCGGCGAGGATGCGCGGGGTGGCGGTCAGGTAGAGCCGGAAGTCGATGGGGATGCGGGTGTTGTCGTGGATTGCCGCCCAGGGCCGGCCCATGTCCCCGGCCGTCATGTGCGCCTCGTCCGTTTTACCGACTGAGATGGTGTGTGAAGCGTTGCTGAACTGGCATTTGGCGTCCCGTGCATGTCCGCGAGGACGTGATCGTAGGCACTGTGATTGTGGCTTCGGTTCCGTTTCCGTGTGGGCTGGTGCGTTCACTGTTGCCTAGCGGTGTCAGCGCGGGGGTGTGGCGGTGAGGAGGACGGCGGATCGTATGCCGTTGGAGGTGGGCGAGGGGCGTGCTGTTTGGGAAGAAGCGGCCGGGGGCACGGCGCCCGTGGCCACGACGACGCCGACGGCTCCTGCAGCTCGCGGGCGCGCGTGTACAGCTCGGCCTCCAGGACCCGGCTCTGGTCGAC
>NZ_JBFAKH010000228.1:0-2700 GCF_040655635.1 Streptomyces sp. NPDC050388 | reverse complement strand
CACGGTGCGGTGGTCGTTCCACCGGCCTCCCCGGCCGCCCGGAGGTGGCAGGTGCGGCTCCAGTAACGACCACTCGCGATTCGTCAGATCCCCCCCGGCCCATGCCCGAACCAACGAGCGACCGGTCGGAAAGTCACATGATCCGCCGGACAGTGCCTAGACGCCATCCGCTTATCGATTACGGAGTGGCCTGGTCGAACAGGGTTTCCGATGGGGTGATCGCGTGGGGACCGGCGCATGAAGTCAGGGCCTCTTGGTAGCTCGGGGGTGCGAACCAAACCAAGCGCCAGGAGGCCCTGTTGCTGCAGTCTTTCGTGCTCGCGGACGTGGAGTCCAACTCGTCGGCTCTGTCGTGTGACTGTCTCGCGCACCGGTTCGGTAACGCGGCAGACGGTCCGGAGCGAGTGCGGTGTTACGGCTCGGACATGACGGACGCGGAGTGGCAGGTGGTGCGGGAGTTGCTGCCGGTTCCGGCATGGCTGGAGGGGCGGGGTGGCCGGCCGGAGGGCTACCGCCACCGCGTCATGCTTGATGCAGTCCGCTATGTCGTCGACAACGGTGTGAAGTGGGCCAACCTGCCCCAGGACTTCCCGCCGTACCGGCGGGTGCATGCCTTCGCCCGGCGCTGGCAGGTGACGGGACTGCTCGCCGAGTTCCACGACCGGCTGCGGGACGAGGTCCGTCGGCGGGAGGGCCGCGGTGCGGATCCGACCGCGGCGATCGTGGACTCGCAGTCGGTGCGGGCGGCAGCGAACATCCCGCGTTCCACGTCCGGGTGGGACGGCGGGAAGAAGGTGGGCGGCCGCAAGCGGCACGTGGTGGTGGACTGCCTCGGCCTGGTCCTGGCCGTCGCGGTGACCGCGGCGAGCGCGCAGGACCGAGACGCCGCCGTCCCCCTCCTCGAAAGACTGCGCGGTCTGCACTTTTCCGTCCGGCGGGTGTGGGCGGACGGCGGATATGCCGGTCGTCTCGTCGGCTGGGCCGCCGACACGCTCGATCCCACCCTTCAGATCGTCAGACGCTGCGACGACACCGCGGGCTTCGTGGTCCTTCCGCGCAGGTGGGTGGTGGAGAGAACGCTGAGCTGGCTGATGCGCTCGCGCCGTCTGACACGGGACTACGAGACACTGCCCGCCATGCACGAGGCGATGGTGCTGTGGTCGATGACCATGCTCATGAGCGGCCGCCTCGCCGGGCGCCGCCCTGGTGCCTTCAGCCGGCCGGTGCAGCGAGCGCGGTGAACACTCCCGGCCGCACCTGCCGGGCCCACCCGCGTTCTACCAGGCGTTTCGCCTTCGACCGCACACCTTCGACCTTCGCCGGAACTGCTTCCAGGCCCAATGCCACGGCCACCTGCTGACACCGCAGACCTGTCCGGCCGGCGTCCGACTCCAGTACCTCTACGATGCGTTGGTAATCCGGCGCCAGGACGGACACCGTCACACCCTCGCTCCGGTGCGGCACCACCGATCCCGCTACCGCCTTCGGCTCTGCTGCCGGAGCGGGGCGCTCGGTCAGTACCTCCGTCACCGTGACCCGGGCATCCACCAGACGCTGAAGAGCGCGTTCTGCCTCATCGAGCGCGTCCCGCAACCGCGCGACCTCCTCCCGGACCTTCTTCTCCCGGGCCTCCAACAGACCGATCACCGACGGCACCAGCTACCTCCACGACTGAGAAGAGCGGACGAACACACCCATCTCTTTCGCCGCGATTCGGTACTCATGCCCGCCCAGTCCGAACCAAACGATCACGTTCGGAAAGCGGATGGCGACTTACAGGCAACGGAGCTCCACAGGCAGCAGACAGTCTTGGCGGACTACCTGCTTCAACTGGGCTCCGTTGCTCACGTTCCCGTCTGGTGCCCGAGTCACGTCAAGTGGCTTGCCACCAGCGCAAATCCGTTAAGGGTCTGCCGATCAATAACTCGCTGTCTTGATCTCTGGTGTGGGGACGCCGAGGCGTGCGGCGAGGTCGGTGAGGTCGTCGAGTGTGGCCAGCTGTGTCTCGGCGGGTTCGATGACGTGTCCGATGTCGTGGAGGAGTCGGCGGGTTTGGCTGATGGCCCGGTTGAGGGTCACGGGTGTCACGGTGAAGAGCGGGGCGATGACGACCTGAGGAAGCTTGAACCTCTGGTAGAGGATGGTGGCCAGGAGCCGGTCGACGAGGGTGAGGCCGGGGCGTCGACCGGTGTAGAGGCCGGCGGCGGGGGTCTTCTGCCGGTCGCCGCCGCGTCGCTGATGGAGGTCTGCTTCCCGCTGAGCCGCGCGGGCCGCTGCCAACTCGGTGACCAGCGAGTCCCACTGCTCGTGCGGGATGCCGGTGAGGGCGGGATGGGTCAGCCAGTCGCGGCCGGGGCCGGCTTCGTTCTGGGGCGGGATCGGAAGGACGCCGTCCCGGCGGTGTTCCTGGGGGTGGAGGGTGTAGTTCCAGTCGCCGTGCCAGTCATGGCGGCTCAGTGGCAGGGCGTTCAGCTGCCCATCACTGATGCGGACGCCGGTCTCGTAGATGGCGGTGTCGAGTTCGGCGCGGACGGTCAGCCCCGTGCGGGTGGTGGTCGCTGCGATGCTGTTCACGATGACTTCATGGCTGGTCAGCGGCCTGCCCCGCCAGTTCATGGTGATGTGGGAGAACAGCCGGTGCTCGATCTTGTTCCACTTTGAGGTGCCGGGTCAATGCCGTTGCTTGACTACTGAACTATC
>NZ_JBFAKH010000227.1:0-2847 GCF_040655635.1 Streptomyces sp. NPDC050388 | reverse complement strand
ATCGCCGAGCCGCGCACGACGGCGAGGACCTGGTGGCCGTTGCGGCGGGCGTCGGACAGCCGCTCCACGAGCAGCATGCCCACGCCCTCGCCCCAGCCGGTGCCGTCCGCGGCGTCCGCGAACGCCTTGACCCGGCCGTCGGTGGCCAGGCCGCCCTGGCGGGAGAACTCGATGAACGCGCCCGGGGTGGACATCACCGTCACACCGCCGGCCAGTGCCAGGTCGCACTCGCCGGTGCGCAGTGCCTGCACCGCCAGGTGCAGGGCGACCAGCGACGAGGAGCAGGCCGTGTCGACCGTGACCGCCGGGCCCTCCAGCCCGAACGTGTACGACAGACGACCCGACACCACACTCGCCGCATTGCTGGTCATCGAGAGGCTGTCCGCGTCGGTGACACCCAGCAGGAGGGTGGCGTAGTCCTGGCCGTTGGTGCCGGTGAACACACCCGTGCGGGTGCCGCGCACCGACACCGGGTCGATGCCGGAACGCTCGAACGCCTCCCACGAGGTCTCCAGCAGCAGGCGCTGCTGCGGGTCCATGCCCAGGGCCTCACGCGGGGAGATCCCGAACAGGGCGGGGTCGAAGTACCCGGCCTCGTAGAGGAAACCGCCCTGGTCGACGTACGAGGTGTTGGGCGTGGAGCGCGTCGGGTCGTACAGCCGCTCCAGGTCCCAGCCGCGGTCCACCGGGAAACCGGAGACCGCGTCCTTGCCCGCCGCGATCAGGTCCCACAGCTGCTCGGGGGTGTTCACTCCGCCGGGGAAGCGGCAGCTCATGCCGACGATGGCGATCAGGTCGTCGTCAGTGCCGGCTCCGCCCGTTGCCGTTGCCACGTCCCGGGTCGCGGCGCCTTCGTCATCGCCGACGAGTTCGGCGCGGAGATGACGTGCGAGTGCCTCGGGGGACGGGTGATCGAAGGCGAGGGTCGCGGGCAGCGACAGGCCGGTGGCGGCCTTCAGACGGTTGCGCAACTCGACCACGGCGAGCGAGTCGAACCCGAGGTCCTGGAAGACACGCCCGGGCTGCACGGCCTCGGCACTCACGTGACCGAGGACAGCGGCAGCCTCCGTCCGCACCAGCTTGAGGAGCAGCTGGTGCTGCTCGGCGGGCGACAGACCGCGCAGTCGGCCGAGGAACTCCGAGCTGTTCTCGTCCTCGTTCTGCCGCGCCTGCTCGACCGCCTCCGTCAGGGCCCGGACCTCGGGGATCTCGGAGATCAGCGGCTGGGGCCGGGCAGCGGTGAAGCGGGGGGCGAACCGTTCCCAGTCGACCTCCGCCACGGTCAGACAGGCGTCGTCGGACGCGGCGGCACGTTCGAGGGCCAGCACCGCCAGGTCGGGGTTCATGAGCGGCAGTCCGCGCTTGCGCATCAGCTCGCCCGCCTCGCCGTCGGCCATGCCGCCGCCGCCCCAGGCACCCCAGGCGAGGGAGGTGGCGGCCAGACCGCGGGAGCGGCGCTGCTCGGCGAGGGCGTCGAGGTGGGCGTTGGCGGCGGCGTAGGCGCCCTGGCCGCCGCTGCCCCACACACCCGCGCTGGACGAGAAGAGGACGAACGCGTCCAGTGGCAGGTCCTGGGTGAAGTACTCGTCGAGGAGGACGGCGCCGTGCACCTTGGCCTCCTGGACGGCTTCGAGCTCTGTGGACTCCAGGTCGGTGACCGCGCGGGTGGGGCCGATGCCGGCGGTGTGGACGACGGCGGTGATCGTTTCCCCGTCCGCGCGCAGCCCGTCGAGCATCCGGTGCAGGGCGTCGCGGTCGGCGACGTCGCAGGCCGCGACCGTCACCCGTACGCCGGTGGCGGTGAGTTCGTCGCGCAGCTCTGTGGCACCGGGCGCGTCGAGGCCGCGGCGGCTGGTCAGGACGAGGTGCTCGGCGCCGCTGTCCGCCAGTCGACGGGCGACACGGCTGCCGAGGGCGCCGGTACCGCCGGTGATCAGCACGGTGCCGCGCGGCGCCCACGCGGACGGCGCGCGGTTGCCGGACGGTACGCGGGCGAGTCGGCGCACGTACGCGCCGGATGTACGAACGGCCAGCTGATCCTCGTCGCCGGGGGCAGCGAGCACTGCGCACAGCCGTGCGGCGGCCCGGCCGTCGAACTCCTCCGGGAGGTCGACGAGACCGCCCCAACGGTGCGGCAGTTCGAGCCCGGCCACCCGGCCGAGTCCCCAGACGGCGGCCTGCTCCGGGTGGGCGATCCGGTCCGCGCCACCGGTGGAGACCGCGCCGCGGGTCAGACACCACAGCGGTGCCTGGACCTCCGCGTCGCCGAGCGCCTGTATGAGGACGACCATGCCGTGCAGGTCGAGGAGCGAGACGACGCCAGCCACGGCGGTTTCGGCGGTTTCGGCGGTTTCGGCGGCGAGGGTCGCGGCCAGCGCGGCGCGCTCGGTCACGGTGATACGGGCCACCTCGGCGCCGTACTCGGCCAGCGCGGCGGCGACGGTGTCCGCCTGCAGGTCGTCAGCTGCCGCACCCTCGGGGGCGACGAGCAGCCAGCGCCCTTCGAGGGTGGCGGTGGCGGTGGTGCGTACGGGCTTCCAGGTGACGCGGTAGCGCCAGGTGTCGATGGCCGACTGCTGCCGTTGGCGGGTGCGCCAGGTGGACAGCGCCGGCAGCGCCGCGCTGAGCGGGGTGTCCGCCGACAGCTCCAGGTCACCGGCCAGCGCGGACAGGTCCTCGCGCTCCACGGCCTGCCAGAACTCCGCGTCGGCCGGGTCGGCCGCAGCGTCGAGGGCGGGCTTCGGCGGCTCGGGCCAGTAGTGCTGGTGCTGGAAGGGGTAGGTGGGCAGGTCGGTGCGGCGGGCGCCGGTGCCGGCGTAGAAGGCGGTCCAGTCCACGCGGGTGCCG
>NZ_JBFAKH010000226.1:0-3050 GCF_040655635.1 Streptomyces sp. NPDC050388 | reverse complement strand
GCCGAGCTCCACGCCCACGGCACCCGCGTGGACTGGACCGCCTTCTACGCCGGCACCGGCGCCCGCCGCACCGACCTGCCCACCTACCCCTTCCAACACCAGCACTACTGGCTGGAGTCCTCGCCCGGCGCGGCCAAGGACCCAAGGAGCCTCGGACTGGAGCCCGCCGAGCATCCGTTGCTCGGGGCCAGGGCAGAGGTGGCCGGTTCCGACGTGGCTCTCTTCACGGGCCGTCTGTCAGCGACTTCGCACGCGTGGCTCGCCGACCACGTCGTCATGGGCACCCGGCTGGTGCCGGGCACGGCCCTGGTCGACTGGGTGTTGCACGCAGGCGGACGCGTCGGCACGCCCGTACTGGAGGAACTCACGCTGCGCGCGCCGCTCGTGCTGCCCGGGCAGGGGGCGACGTCCTTGCAGATCGCCGTCGAGCCTTCCAGCGCGGACGGGCGGCGGGTCGTACGGGTCCACTCCCGGCTGTCCGGTGAGAACGACGGCACATGGGTGCTGCACGCCACGGGCGTTCTGGCGGACGCGCCCCCGTCGGACGCCGAGTCCCTGGAGGCCTGGCCTCCGACCGGTGCCGCCGAGGTCGAGGTCGAGGCGATGTACGCCGAACTGGCCGGGCTGGGCCTGGAGTACGGGCCGGCGTTCCGGGGGCTGCGGGCCGTGTGGCGGCGCGGTGACGAGGTGTTCGCCGAAGTCGCCCTGCCGGACGCGCAGGCCGGTGACGTCGACGGTTACGGCGTGCATCCGGCGCTCATGGACGCGGCCCTGCACCCCGTCGGCCTCGGCCTGGGCCTCGGTGCCCTGACGGGGCAGGAGCCGGTGACCGGGCTGCCGTTCGCGTGGGGCGATGTGCGGCTGCACGCGGTGGGCGCCCGGCGACTCCGTGTGCGGATCGCGCCCGCCGACCCCGATGGCTCGGGCGTGTCCGTGGTGCTCGCGGACGGTACGGGCGCACCGGTGGCCTCGGTGGGATCGCTGACGCTGCGTCCGGTGACGCGGGAGCAACTGGCGGAGGCGGGGCACGGCGGGTCGGCCGACGACGCCCTGTTCCGGGTCGACTGGGTGCCACTGGGCGAGCTGTCGGCCGCCGAGGGTGACGGGGTGGAGATGCTGGCCGTTCCGGCCGCCGCCGCGGGTACGAACGAGGTGGCCGACGTCCACCACCGGGTGACCCACATCCTGGAGCGGTTGCAGGCCTGGCTGAGCGAGGAACGCCCCGAGGGACAGCGGCTGGTCGTGGTCACCCGTGGTGCGGTCGCCACGGACGGCGGTGATGCTCCGGACCTGGGCGCAGCCGCCGTGTGGGGGCTCGTACGGTCCGCGCAGTCGGAACACCCTGGTCGTGTCGTCCTGGTCGACACCGACGGTTCCGTGGAGAACGTGGCCGCCCTGGCGCAGCTGGACGAGCCGCAGCTCGCCGTACGCGACGGAGTGCCGCACGCCGCCCGCCTGGTACGGGTCGACAGGGCGGAGGACGCGCCGGCGGGATGTTCGGACGTCGACGGCACGGTCCTGGTGACCGGGGCCTCGGGAACCCTGGGCGGACTCGTGGCACGGCACCTGGTCACGGAATGGGGAGTGCGGGACCTCCTCCTCGTCAGCCGTCGCGGCGCCCAGGCGCCCGGTACGGCCGAACTCGTCGCCGAGCTGCGGGAGGAGGGCACGTCGGTGCGCGTCGAGGCGTGCGACGTCGCGGACCGCGCCGCCCTGTCCTCGCTCGTCGCGTCGGTCTCCTCCGGCGGCCGGCTCGCCGGGGTGGTGCACACCGCCGGTGTCCTGGACGACGGCGTGCTCGGGTCGCTGACCGCGGAGCGCGTCGCGAAGGTGCTCCGACCGAAGGTGGACGCCGCCTGGCACCTGCACGAACTGACGGCAGACCTCGACCTCGCCTTCTTCGTGATGTTCTCGTCGGTCGCCGGTGTGATCGGCGCTCCCGGACAGGCCAACTACGCGGCGGCGAACGCCTATGTGGACGCACTGGCCCGACACCGCAGGTCACGTGGGCTGCCCGCCGTGGCCCTCGCGTGGGGGCCCTGGGCGGAGAGCGGCATGCTGGGGAGCCTGAGCGAGGCGGATGTGCAACGGCTGCGGCGTTCCGGGATGGAGCCGATGCCGTCCGCCCGTGGCCTCGAGCTGTTCGACGCGGCCGTGGCCTCCGGGCCGGCCGCGCTGGTGCCCGTCGTGCTCAACCTGCCCGCCTGGCGGCGGAACGCGGCGGAGACCGGCACCGTCCCGCACCTGATGCGGCACTTGGTACGGGCCGTACCGCGGCGAGCGGCCGCGGGCGATGGCGGCGGTGTGGCGGCGACACGGACCCTGTGGGACCGGCTCGCCGACGTCGCTCCGGACAAGCGCCACGCCGCGGTGCTCGATGTGGTCGTGAGCGAGGTGGCGTCGGTGCTCGGCCACGCCGTCGGGCACCGGGTCGGAGCACGGCAGGCCTTCAGTGAAATGGGCTTCGACTCCCTGACCGCGGTCGAACTACGCAACCGCCTCAACGCGGTGACGGGGCTCCGTCTGCCCCCGACCCTGGTCTTCAACCACCCGACCCCCGACGAACTGGCCGCCCACGTCCTCGACCTCATGGTGCCTGCCGCCTCCTCCTCGGGAGACAGTGCGGACCTGGACGCGGAGTTGCGCAGGCTCGAGGAGGTCCTCGAGGCGCTGACACCGGAACGGGTGAGGGCCGCGGCCCCGGACAAGGAGGCCATGGAGGCCATGACGGGGCGGCTGCAGGGCCTGCTGTCGCGGTGGCACGAGGCCCGGGTGGAGGCGACGGGCTCCGAGGACGGTTTCGACCCGTCCGACGAGGGTGCCGAGACCGATCTGCGCGAGGAGCTCGACTCCGCGTCCGACGACGAGCTGTTCGCGTTCATCGACCAGCGCTTCAGCTCGGCCTGACCGTCCGGCAGGCGTTTCGCTGCGGAGCGTGCACGCGGCTGTGCGTGCACGCTCCTGGCCCCGTCGTCCAGGCCATGCTGCTGCTCACCCGTCACCACGGCACCGGCCCGCTCGCCTCCCGGCTGGCGTGCACCAGGTCCGCC
>NZ_JBFAKH010000225.1:0-3064 GCF_040655635.1 Streptomyces sp. NPDC050388 | reverse complement strand
GAAGGCCAGCACGGCCGGGTTGGAGGACGGCAGCTCGGTGTAGGAGCCCAGGCCGAAGGCGGGGTTCTGCTTGCGGATCTCGATCATGCGGCGGGTCCAGTGCAGCAGCGAGGACGGCGAGGCCATGGCCGCCTCCACGTTGCTGACCTGGTAGCCGTGGACCGGGTCCATGATGGTGGGCAGGAACAGCCGGCCCGGGTCCGCCGAGGAGAAGCCGGCGTTGCGGTCGGGGGTCCACTGCATCGGGGTGCGCACCGCGTCGCGGTCGCCCAGCCAGATGTTGTCGCCCATGCCGATCTCGTCGCCGTAGTAGAGGATCGGCGAGCCGGGCAGGGACAGCAGCAGGGCGGTGAACAGCTCGATCTGGTTGCGGTCGTTGTCCAGCAGCGGGGCCAGCCGGCGGCGGATGCCGATGTTGGCGCGCATGCGGGGGTCCTTGGCGTACTCGGCCCACATGTAGTCGCGTTCCTCGTCGGTGACCATCTCCAGGGTGAGCTCGTCGTGGTTGCGCAGGAAGATGCCCCACTGGCAGCCGGCCGGGATGGCGGGGGTCTTGGCCAGGATCTCGGAGACCGGGTGGCGTGACTCGCGGCGCACCGCCATGAAGATGCGGGGCATGACCGGGAAGTGGAAGGCCATGTGGCACTCGTCGCCGCCGGCGGCGTAGTCGCCGAAGTAGTCGACGACGTCCTCCGGCCACTGGTTGGCCTCGGCCAGCAGCACGGTGTCGGGGTACTGGGCGTCGATCTCCTTGCGGACCCGTTTGAGGAAGGCGTGGGTGGCGGGCAGGTTCTCGCAGGTGGTGCCCTCGGCGGCGTACAGGTAGGGCACCGCGTCCAGCCGGAAGCCGTCGATGCCCAGGTCCAGCCAGAAGCGCAGGGCGGCCAGGATCTCCTCCTGCACGCGCGGGTTGTCGTAGTTGAGGTCGGGCTGGTGGGAGAAGAAGCGGTGGAAGTAGTACTGGCCGCGGAGGGGGTCGTGGGTCCAGTTGGAGGCCTCGGTGTCGACGAAGATGATCCGGGCGTCCGGGTACTGTTTGTCGTCGTCGGCCCACATGTAGTAGTCGCCGTAGGGGCCGTCGGGGTCCTTGCGGGAGGCCTGGAACCAGGGGTGCTGGTCGCTGGTGTGGTTCATGACGAAGTCGATGATCACGCGCATGCCGCGCTGGTGGGCGGCGTCGGTGAACTCGACGAAGTCGGCGAGGTCGCCGAAGTCGGGCAGCACGGCGGTGTAGTCGGCGACGTCGTAGCCGCCGTCGCGCAGGGGGGAGGTGAAGAAGGGGGGCAGCCACAGGCAGTCGACGCCGAGCCATTGCAGGTAGTCGAGTCTGGCGGTCAGGCCCTTCAGGTCGCCGATGCCGTCGCCGTTGCTGTCCTGGAAGGAGCGGACCAGGACCTCGTAGAAGACGGCCCGTTTGAACCAGTCCGGGTCGCGGTCCCTGGCCGGGGTGTCCTCGAAGGTGTCCGGCACGGGCTCGTTGACGGTCATGATGCGGGTGACCCTCCGATCTGCGGGGTGGACGGTCCCGGAGCCGTGCCGTGCTCATCCGGGGCCGCGGCGGGGGCGGCCGGCGCCGTGCGGCCGTCGGCTCCCCGGCCGACGACGAGCACGTGCGCGCCGCCCGGTTCCAGCCGCACGTAGTTGCTGCTGCCCCAGTGGTAGGTCTCGCCGGTGAGCTCGTCGCGCACCGGCACCGACGCGTGCCGCTCCAGGCCGAGGTGCGCCATGTCCAACGAGACGGTGGCCTCCCGGGTGTGGTGCGGGTCGAGGTTGGCGACCACCAGGACCGTGTTCGCGCCCTTCCGTTTCGAGTAGGCGATGACCGGCTCCTGGTCCGCCTGGTGGAAGTGCAGGTCCCGCAGCTGACGCAGCGCCGGGTTCTCCCGTCGGATGGTGTTGAGCCGGGTGATCAGGGGGGCCAGGGACTCCCCCCGGCGTTCGGCGCCCTCCCAGTCCCGCGGGGTGAGCTGGTACTTCTCCGAGTGCAGGTACTCCTCGGAGCCCTCCCGCAGCGGGGTGTTCTCGCACAGCTCGTAGCCGCTGTAGATGCCCCAGGACGGCGAGAGGGTGGCGGCCAGCACGGCGCGCACGGCGAAGGCGGGCCGGCCGCCGTGCTGCAGGTGGGCGGGCAGGATGTCGGGGGTGCTGGGGAACAGGTTGGGCCGCATGTAGCAGGCCGCCTCGCCCGCCAGCTCGCTCAGGTACTCGGTCAGTTCCCGCTTGGTGGTGCGCCAGGTGAAGTAGGTGTAGGACTGCTGGAAGCCGATCTGGGCCAGGGTGTGCATCATCGCCGGGCGGGTGAAGGCCTCCGCCAGGAAGACGACGTCGGGGTCGGTGCGGTTGATGTCGGCCAGCACGCGTTCCCAGAAGGCCACCGGTTTGGTGTGCGGGTTGTCCACCCGGAAGATCCGCACGCCGGTGGCCATCCAGTGCCGCAGCAGCCGGCAGGCCTCGGCGGCCAGGCCGTCCGGGTCGGTGTCGAAGGCGAGCGGGTAGATGTCCTGGTACTTCTTGGGCGGGTTCTCCGCGTGCGCGATGGTGCCGTCGGGGCGGTGGTGGAACCACTGGGGGTGTTTGTGCACCCAGGGGTGGTCGGGGGAGCACTGCAGGGCGAAGTCCAGGGCGACCTCCAGGCCCAGCTCGCCGGCGCGGCGGACGAAGCCGGTGAAGTCCTCCAGGGTGCCCAGTCGGGGGTGGACGGTGTCGTGGCCGCCCTCGGGGGAGCCGATGGCCCAGGGCACGCCGACGTCGTCGGGGGCGGCGGTGAGGGTGTTGTCGCGGCCCTTGCGGTGGGTGGTGCCGATGGGGTGGATGGGCGGGAGGTAGACGACGTCGAAGCCCATGGCGGCGATCGCGGGCAGCCGGCGGGCGGCGGTGCGGAAGGTGCCGTGCGGCTGGTGGGGGGTGCCCTCGGAGCGGGGGAAGAACTCGTACCAGGAGCCGTACAGGGCGCGTTCGCGTTCCACGAGCAGGGGCATCGGGTCGCCGGGGGTGACCAGTTCCCGCAGCGGGTGGCGGGCCAGGACCGCGTCCACCTCCGGCGTCAACGCCGCCGCCAACCGGG
>NZ_JBFAKH010000224.1:0-3185 GCF_040655635.1 Streptomyces sp. NPDC050388 | reverse complement strand
TGGGGCGGGACATCACACACCTCCCGATCGGCACGAACTCGCACCAGTGCACCCAGAATAATGCAAACACCCTATTTTGTTAGGGGCTCTTAGGCCACCAGGTGAGAGGCATGCAGGATGACCCGTACCCGCTTGCCGATCAGCCGGATCGGCACCGAGTAGCGGTTGGTGTGGACAAGGATCCGGCCGTAGCGGTTGACCCGCGGTGTGAACAGCCGCCCGGTCTCGAACGGCTCCTCGGGCAGCGGCAGCAGCAGCGGCTGTTCGAGTGCGGACTCCTCCGAGACTGAAGGCGCGCGAACCCGTCTGGCCGTCGCGGGATCCGATGCGCCTCGTAGACAGTCTCGATGACATCGTGCGCGTGATCTCCAGCACCCCCGGCAGAACCGTCGCGGGGCTGCCTGTCACCCGATTCTCCAGCGCTGCCGAACTCGTACGGGGGCACCACAGTGGCATCGGTATCAACGCCGCGATGGTTCGGGAGCTGCTCCTCAGCCATCCCGGCGTCCGCGACGCGGAGTTCACCCTGCTCGAGAATGCGCCCGGCTCGGCCAGGCTCACGGCTACCGTGACGGTGGACGGCCGCGTCGATCCGGCGGAACTGATCGAGACATACACCGAGAGGCAGCGCTGGATCGACGGATCCGTGGTCCCCGACGAACTCCACATCGTGCAGGCGGCGATCTCCTGACGCTCCCACAGATGAGGTCCTCCGTCACCACTCGGCATCGACTGCATTCAACCGTGTGAGATTAGAGGGAATTGTGATGAATGACGAGACTGTTCTCGTGACCGGTGCCCGAGGCTATCTCGGATCAGTACTCATGAAGATGTTGGATGACCGGGGGTACGGAGCGATTGGAGTCGACAACAACGTTATCTCGCGCCAAGAGCTACGTTTGCGCAAAGGCCGTTACCTGGACGCCGACATCCGCGACGTCGCCGAATGGGAGAAGACGTTGGAAGGCGTGGACGCGGTCGTCCACCTGGCCGCCATCGTGGGGGATCCGGCGTGCAACCTGAACGAGGATCTCACGTGGGAGACCAACTACCTGGGCACGGTGTACCTCGCCGAAGCCTGCCGCCGCCGTGGCGTGCGCACCTTCGCATTCGCCTCGACGTGCAGCAACTACGGGCTCTCCTTCGGCGAGGCAGCGAACATCTACTCGCCGCTCCACCCACAGTCGGTCTACGCGGAGAGTAAGATCCATGCCGAGCACCACCTCCTGGTCGGCTCGGATGGGATCTTCGTCCCTAGGATCCTGCGGCTCTCCACCCTGTACGGGCTGTCGCCGCGCATGCGGTTCGACCTGGTCGTCAACATGATGACGGCGAGGGCGGTGACAGATCACAGGATCACCGTTCACGGCGGCAACCAGTGGCGTCCCTTCCTGCACGTGCGCGACGCGGCGAACGCGTTCGTCCAAGCCATCGAGTCCCGCGACGCCCTGGGCAGCAAGACATGGAACTGCGGGTCGAAGTCCCAGAACTACCGGATCGCGGACATCGCCGCGATCGTCGCGGGCGAGGTCCCGGAGGCGAAGATCGAGATCATGCAGTCGGTCGTCGACGAACGCGACTACTTCGTCGACTTCGAGGAGATTCGCGAGGACCTCGGCTTCACGCCGCAGCACGAGATCCTCGACGAGGTGCGGGCGATCGCTGCCGCGGCCCGGGAAGGGCGGTTCGGCGACGCGCGCGGGGCAAGGTACGTCAACGTCGACCTCATCCGCCACGCTCTTGACCGCGACGACCCCGTGGTGGAGTTGAGACGGCACAAGAGCCGGCCGCATATCAGCTTCGGGGCAGCTTGACGGAGTGTGGGAGCGGCGTATGAGGATCGAGAACGTCAGGGAGGCGAGGTCCGCCGGGAGCTCGAACTCTGACGGCATGCTGACGATGCTGGAGGGATACCGGCGTTGTCACGTTGTTGGGTGCGTGACTGTCTGATGGCGCATCGAGGCGTGGTGGTCGAAGGCCCGGGCCTGTGTTCAGGCCGTGATGGGCCGGCCGTCCCACCAACGTGTGCCCGCGCCGCATGTAATGACAGCGTCGGGCACGTGCTTGGTGGCGGCGTCGCCATCGGGACCAGTTCAGCGCGTGGTCGCGGCGTGGAGGATGGCGGCGGGGTTCAGTTGCCGGCAGACGATGGATTTCGGCTGGTGTGAGGGCCACGAGGTCGGGTGTGCCGGCGGGGTGAGGGTGCGGAGGGCCCCGGCCTGGGGGCTGGGGGGGCACGTTTTCCGGGGGCCTGTTTGGGTGCTGTCCGGCGGGGTCTGTTGGTCGTCAGCGTGTTCCCGCGGGGGGTCTGGGGGCAGGTCTGGTCGAGCAGCTTGCGGGGAGGGCGGGGCGAGGGGGTGCTTCGTTAGGGCTGTGTTGTGGGGGGTGTTCTTGGCCGTGTCGCGGGGGTCGGTGTTTTTGCTGGCCGTGTTGCGGTGGGCTGGTTGGTCGGGGTGGTGCTGGGCGGGCGGGGTGGCGGGTGGGCCGGGGCTGTCGTTGGGGGGTGTGGGTTTTTGGCGTGGTGTTTTCCCGCCGGGGTCCGCTTCCGTTGGTTGGTGTCGGGGGCCGGCCGGGGCCGTGCTGCCCGTCGTGCTGGTCGCCGGGCTCGCCGGTGGGTCTTACGGGTGGGCTCGCTGGTGGGTCTCCCGGGCGGGGTCGCCGGGTGGCGGTCGGGGCGTCATCCCGGGGGCCGGGTGGGGGCCGGTGGGGGGGGGGCGGGGGCCGGCGTGGGGGGTACTGCGGTGGTGGTAGCGGGGAATTGCTGCGCGCAGACGACGCGCGCGGGGCCGTGCTGGGGGGAGGGTGGGGGCGTGGAGCGGGGCCGTGGGGCGGTGCACCAGCCGTCCGCCGGCCCCGTGGACGGCGTGTTTTTCGCCCCGGCCCGAAGGGACTGGTCATGCTTACTTCCTCCCAGGACTGCCGCGCCATCGGCGACCTGCTCGAAGGACACGCGCTCGATGTGCTGGAGCCGGGCCAGGCGGGCGTGGTCCGCGCCCACCTGGCGGTCTGTGCTGGCTGCCGGGAGGAGCATCACTGCCTGGCGGCGGTGGCCGGGCACCTGTCCGTGCTGCGCACGGCGCTGGCGGACGAGGCCGGCCGGCGGCCGTGGTGCCTGTCCGGGGCGGCCGGGGGCCGCTCTGGCGCGCGCCGCCGGCACGGTGCGGCCCGGGGGGCCGGGGGCGGTT
>NZ_JBFAKH010000223.1:0-3201 GCF_040655635.1 Streptomyces sp. NPDC050388 | reverse complement strand
CGGAGAAGGCCGGCGCCGAGGTCCGCCTGCTCAAGGCCGCCGAGCTGGCCCCGCAGGCCGCGATCGACTCCAACCCGGCCTGGGCCGCCAACGCCAACGCCACCGCCGACATCCCGGTCGCCACCCCGGCCGACATCGAGTGGGCCGACGCCGTGATCTTCGGTTCCCCCACCCGCTTCGGCAACATCGCCTCGCAGCTCAAGCAGTTCATCGACACCCTCGGCGGCCTGTGGGCCCAGGGCAAGCTCGCCGACAAGGTCTACAGCGGCTTCACCGCCACCTCCACCGCCCACGGCGGCCAGGAGTCCACCCTGCTGGCGCTCTACAACTCCGTCCACCACTTCGGCGGCATCCTCGTGGCCCCCGGCTACACCGACCCCGCCAAGTTCGCCGACGGCAACCCCTACGGCACCTCCCACGTCGACGCCCAGGGCAACAACCCGGTCGACGACACCACCCGCACCGCCGCCCGCGTCCAGGCCGAGCGCGTCGTCAAGATCGCTTCCGGTCTCAAGGCAGGCCTCGCCGCCGCCTGAGCCGGCTCCTTCTCCGGGAGCGGGCCGGAGCCCGGCCCGTCGGCCGCACAACGGGGTGCGGCCGACGGGCCGTCACGGATCCGGCCGAGCCGCGCCCAGCCGGCGGACAGGTCCCCGAGCGGCACCGGCTTTCCCTGTGCACCGCCGCTTCTGCACCGGCGCGAGCCGTCGGGACGTTCCCGGGGGCCGCACGATCGCACGGAGCCCATCCTTGACTCGCCGGGGAAGGACACGGAAGAGAGGTCTTGTGATGAGCGGACCGGTCAGTACGGTCGATGCGCCTGCCGATCAGACGGCGTTGCGGCAAGATCGTGTCAAGACCCAGCTCACAGGTCTGGCGGTCAACCCGGCCATCCGCGGGAGGAATCAGTGGCTATCACCTCGGTCAACGGCATACAGGTGGGGTACGAGGACGAGGGCAGCGGCGAGCCTGTACTGCTGATCCACGGTCACCCCTTCGACCGGACCCTGTGGGAGCCGCAGCTGGTGAAGTTCGCCGGGCCTCTGCACCGGCTGATCGTGCCGGATCTGCGCGGTTTCGGCGAGACCACCGTCGTCCCCGGAAAGACTCGCTGGGAGGAGTACGCCCGTGACCTCGCTGCCCTGCTCGACCATCTGGGCGTGGGCTCCGCGGTGGTCGGTGGGATCTCCATGGGAGGACAGCTCGCCCTGGAGTTCTACCGACTGTTCCCCGAACGGGTGCGTGCCTTGCTCATCGCGGACTCGTTCGCTCAGACCGACACCGAGGAGAAGCGGGCCTGGCGGTACGAGACCGCCGATCGGCTGGAGGCCGAGGGGATGGCCGGGTACGCCGATGAGGTCCTCACCTCGATGGTGGCGCCCTACAACGTCGAGGCCCAGCCCGCAGTGGCCGAACACGTGCTGCGCATGATGCGCGGGGCGCCGCCGGAGGGTGCGGCCGTGGCGCTGCGCAGCCGCGCCGAACGGCCGGATTACACCGGAATGCTCGATCGGATCGCCGTTCCCGCTTTGGTCGTGGTCGGCCGGGACGATTCGTTCACCACCGTCCAGGACGCGGAGTTGCTCCGGCAGCGGATCCCCGACGCGACCCTCGCGGTTGTCGACGGGGCCGGGCACCTGCCCAATCTGGAGCGCGCCGGGGATTTCAACGAGGTCCTCGCCGGTTTCCTCGCCCGGCTCCCCTCGCTGCCGTAACGTGTGCCGCTCGAAAAGACATCGTCACCGGTCAAGTGATGCAGCGGTATTCGCCGATCACGCCGTCGAGGATCCGGGTCCGCAGCATCAGGCGGGCGTTGTGATGTCGCTGCAGGCAGCCAGGACCTGGCGGGCGTGGGTCCCGGTCACGGTCAGGACGTGACCGAGGGCCTCGCGCCGGATGCCGCCGGTGATCCTCTCGCCGTGGGCGTTCATCCGCGGAGCCCGTGGCGCGCTCTTGACGACGTCCGGTTCCTCGGCTCGGCGAGCCGGAGGCGGTGCACACCGAACACGAGCGCGTCCTCCAAGCCCTGCGCGGCCACTCGGCCGAGGTGGCGCCCGCCGAGATGCGCGCGCACCTTCAGAGAGGCCTGGAGCAGCGCCTTCACACGCTCGTCGACGGGGACGGGGGCGGGGACGCCGGCCGGTGAACGCCCCGCCGGGGACGGGTCACACCTCGTCCCCGGCGAGCTGCCGGCTGTCGTCCACCGGGCCACCCGGCACGTACGGCATGGAGCAGGACCGGCCGGTGCCTCACGCCCCGACGAGTCCGGGATGGTGGCGGCGAGCGACCTCGGGGTGGGCGCGGAGCCAGCCTTTGAGTTCGTTGCGGCCGTACTCGGCGAACAGCGGGTTGGCCGGATCCCGCGTCGCGCCTGGTGCCAGGTGGGCGTTCGGGAAGGGCACCGGCTCGATGCGCGCGTCCAGGCGCGGGTTGTAGAAGAAGGGCACCGAGAACCGCTCACGGGTGCCTGGGGGGCTCACGACGCGATGGTTGGTGGCCTTGAGGCAGCCGTTGGTGGCCACCTCCAGCAATTCCCCGAGATTGACCACGAACGCGCCGGGCAGCGGAGGCACTTCGCGGAAGGTTCCGTCCGATCGCTGTACCTGCAGGCCGCCCACGTCGTCCTGGAGAAGCAGAGTGAGGAAGCCGTAGTCCTTGTGCGCGCCGACCCCTTGATCGTTCCCGCCCGGGGCCCGGCCAGGGTAGCGGACCAACTCGAGGTGCAGCTACGGCCGTTCGGCGAAGGCGGGTGCGTAGAAACCGGACGGGGCTCCGACGGCGGTCAGTAGTTCGCGGAGCAGCCGGTCCGCCACCTCGGACAATCGGTCGATCGAGTTCAGGGCGACGGCGCGTAGTTCCGGCAGGGCCGCGGGCCACTGATGGGGACCTTCGAGCCACCAGAACGACGGCTCACCGGGACCCGGTATCGGCGTGAAGCTTTCCCGGCTTGCGCCGACGGGGTCCCCGTCGGGATCGGATGGGAGGGATGCCCTTGACGAGTGGGGTCAGGGCCTGGCTGTCGTGGAGGTTGGCGCCGGAGATTCCGACGGACGGGGGCAGACCGGTCCGTTCGGTGATCAGGTGGATCTTCGACCCGTACTTGCCCCGGTCCACAGACATCCCACGCGGTTGGCGCGTCAAGCGGCCTGAGCGGGGACCTCTGCCGGCGGCTGGTTGGGGAAGGCCTTCGCCTCGTCGTAGGGC
>NZ_JBFAKH010000222.1:0-3247 GCF_040655635.1 Streptomyces sp. NPDC050388 | reverse complement strand
GCCGAGGTCGTCAAGGCGAGTTCGCCCGGTCTGCTCGACGTACGCGGCGTCGGCCCGGACAGCGCCGCAGCCCTGCTCATCGCCGCAGGTGACAACCCTGAACGCCTCACCAGCGAGGCGTCTTTCGCTGCCTTGTGCGGCACCAGCCCGGTCGAGGCGTCCTCCGGCAAGACCCGGCGCCGCAGACTCAACCGCGGCGGCGACCGCCGGGCCGACGCCGCCCTCTACCGGATCGTCCTCAGCCGCCTGCGCTGGGACGACCGCACCCGGAACTGCCTGCAGCGACGCCTTGCCGAGGGCAAGACGCGCCGAGAAGTCATCCGCTGCCTCAAGCGCTACCTCGCACGGGAGGTCTACCGGCTCATCGCCACTCCGAGCCCCGCAGCCAGCCGCGCACCTGCCGCAACCGCTATTTGACATCCATAGGGGCATCAACGCCGTCGGCAGGCAGGAAGTGCGACGCTGCTGCCGAGCCGGTCAATGGCGAGGCCGTCGAGCCGTCGCCGGAGGACGCCGGGTCAGCCAGATATACCCGCCGGACGGCAGCGTCACTTTGTGGGTGTCTCGAAAGCCGAACGCCTCCAGCCGACCGGCCTCGAAGATGGATGCGGTCCATGCGACCACCGTGCCGTTCTGCCGGTCCACGGCCTGAAGACCTGGTGCCAGGACGCGGTCGAGCAGCACGTGCGAGCAGTCACCCTCGCGACTCGCCACAAGCAGGACCCAGTCCCGCGTACCTGCCCGAGCGGCCTCCAGCGCTTCACCGTCTGCCCTGCCCAGTGCCAGCAGGTCGGGCGGAACCTCCAGCTCTCGGGCGATCAGGCCATGGAAGCGGCTGAAGTCCCGGGCGGCTTCTGGCGGCAACCACACGGCGGCGGCGATGAGCTCGTCGGTATGCTGCTCTGCCACCCAGACGTGACCCTCCTCAAGAGCATGGTGGGCCAGTAGCAGCCGCATGACGGCCTGAACTTGTCCAGCATCAGGGTCGATGGCCGGTGGCGTGCCGACGGCGCGCGAGGTGATCAGGCGCACCAGGGCCGGGACGTCCACCAGGTCGGCGGGGCGCACACGATCGGGTACCCGGCCGCCCCGGTCCCCCTCGCCCATCGTCGGCTCCTCTCGCGGTCTGCCGCATCACCGCAGACCCAGCACCTGCATCATCAGCTTGCACCCGCTGCGTGCGGGCCCGCCCGCGCCGGTCCGGTCGCGGGCTAGCGGTGGAACAGGGTTCCGAGCTTGTCCGAGAACTCCTGCCGCCGCTCGGCACGGTGCTGCCGCCGAGCCTGGGCCACTGCCTCTTCCGCGGCCTTCTGCGCCGAGCGGACCTCAGCCTCGACCTCCCCGGCGGGCACCCGCACGATCGTCCCGCCCAGCCGCTCGGCGATGGCGTCCGCAGGCCCGGGGTCGTCCTCCTCCGCCCCGGCGACCAGGACGTTGCTGCCTTCGTCCACGCCGCAGCTGAGCACGGTCAGCGCGTCCACCGACCCGGCCGCGTCGTCGGCGTCGGAGGCCATGCCGACGAGCGTTCCAGCGCCCCAGCCGAGAAAGATGCCCATGGGCCCGCCGAGCACCCCGACCAGCGCGCCGACGACGCCGCCAACCGCCGTGGTGCGGCCGGCGCCGGGTTCGTAGCTCTCGGGCACGGACAGGGTGCCGTCCTCCGCGCGCTCCAGGATCGCCGCCCGGCCCACCGATGGCAGTTGCTTGACCTCGGAGAAGGCCTGGTAGGTGCGGGCAGGGTCGGGGAAGCGGAAGAACATGACCTTGGCGTTCCAGGCCATGGCGGACTCCTTATATGACTGCGGGTGGGCCGGGCCCGGCTGCGCGGGCCCGCCCAAGTTCTGGAGGCAGGAGAAATCGCCACAAACCTACAGTGGACCGCATGCCTCCGCATCGCCGCGGGGGTCTGTAAAAATGAGCGGTGTAGCCACTGAAGAGAGGCTGCCTGCAGAGGCCGGGGCGACGGAACGGCAGCTTCAGGCCCCGGACTCCGCCTGACTGCCCGGACCTCTTGCGGCGCTGTGCCGAGGGCCCCGGTGAGCCGCCATGAGGGTTTTCAAGATCGTAGGTACCCCCGGCTCGGCCGTTGAGACTCCGCTGCCGTCGTTTCTACGATCCACCGGCCTGCGGTGCGACGGAGGGGTCTCGTCCCACGCTGCCGACCGGGACATGGGTGACCGCGAGGGCCGCGGCATCGTCTCCGAGCTCTCTGGTGTGCCGGAACAGAGCGGCGAGCATAGCGTCCAGTACAGCCCCGGGGTCCGGGGGGAGGGGACCGGTCAGCGGGGGGACGGGGTCGAAGAAGACGCCGTTTCGGTCGCGGGCTTCGATGATGCCGTCGGTGAACATCACGAGCGTGGCGCCGGGGGGCCACTCGAACTCGTCCACCGGGACCTCGGGCCCGGCCAGGTCGCCCAGGCCCAGCGGCAGTGACGGCTCCTGCGGTTCCAGGACGGTCACCTCGCCCTCGTGGACCAGCAGCGGCGCCGGGTGGCCCCGGTTCGCCATGCGCAGCACGGACTGGTCGGGGGAGATCTCGACGACGACGGCGGTGACGAAGTCCTCGTACGGCGCATCGTCCCGGTGGCTCTTGACGTCCTGCAGCTGTACTTCCACGCCGCGGACGATGGCGGGCAGGTCCGGCAGCTGGAGGGCCGCCGCGTGGAAGGAGCCCAGCAGGGTGTTGACCAGGGTGACCGCCTGCATGCCTTTGCCGCGGACGTCGCCGATCACCATGCGGAGGCCGTAGGGGGTGTCGTGGACCGCGTAGAGGTCGCCGCCGATCAGGGCCTCTTCCTGGGCAGCCCGGTACCGGGCGGCGACGGCCAGCCCCCGGACACGGCCGGGCACGGCCGGCAGCATCGCGCGCTGGACGGCCTCCGCCACCTGGCGGGACGTTCTCAGCTGTTCCCGCTCGCGTGCGAACATCCGGTTGAGGAACACCGCGACGACGGTCAGGACGGCGATACTCGCGAGCGAAATGAAATCCGAAGGGCTGAAGAGAACATGGCCTTCGCGAAGAGACAGGAGCCACCCGACCAGGTAAGCCGCCGCACCACTGGCGATCGTCCAGGCCAGGGAGAGCATCGGTGCCGCGATCACGGAGACAGCCGCCAGGAGGGGGAAGGTGTTGAATTCCGGCCAGGCGAGGTCAATGAAGCCTTCTCGGCAACGTGACGGTTGCGGTGCGTGATGATGCCGGACGGCGGGATGGCGACTCGGCGTCAGACATGAGTGAAGCCCCTGG
>NZ_JBFAKH010000221.1:0-3256 GCF_040655635.1 Streptomyces sp. NPDC050388 | reverse complement strand
GGTCGGCGTAGACGGCGACGCTCGCGATGCCGGCATCCCGGCAGGCCCGGGCCACGCGGACAGCGATTTCGCCACGGTTGGCGATGAGCACCTTGCGCACGATTGAGGCTCCCTCCTTGAAACAAGCCGAGTTTAGGGACTGCTGACACGGCACTACGACCCGTCCCCATTGGTGAGCTTGCCCACACGGAGCGTGATCCGAGGCTCGCTCGACCCGCGAAATCCCATGTCGCACCTTGGTACGCAAGACTCCTTCGGGAAACCCTAGCCTTCTCATGTGGTCAAGGTCTCTGTGAGAGCGTGCTGCGGCCCACCACGTTTTTTTGTCGAGTCCCTACGAATGGCCCAATGGTTCTCTGCCCTTCGCGGGACCCTTGTCCCTGGCTTTACTTGTCAGTAACGTTCGCGCTGTCTTGAACGTACTCGGGGTAACCACAGTCGTGCTCGAAAGTGGGTGGGGGCCGGTGGTCCGCAGACCGGTGGCGTGGATCGTGGCACTCGTGCTCTTCGTCGAGGCGCTCGGCATCGGGGCGGTGAACTGGTTCCTCGGGGTCGTCGTCGACCGGCAGCACATGTCACTGGCCGGCCTCGACCCGCACGTGATGTCGGTGTCCTCGAAGGCCGGCGGCCTCGCCTTCGGGCTCTACTTCGCGCTGTGCGGCCTCGTCGCGCTGCTGGCCGCCCTGCGTGACCGCGCACCCGCCGGACCGGGCAGGGTGCTGCTGATCAGCGCCGCCGTGGTGCACGCGCTGCTCGGCGCGTTCGGGTGGGGCCTGGTCGGCCCGCACGCCTTCCTGTACATGGTGGTGGTGCTGGGCCTCATCGTCCTGCTGCTGATGACGCACGACCGCCCGGACGATCCCGCCGCCCCCGTGCCCGCCGACCCCGCGCCCGGCGGGGCCCCGCTCACGCCTCCGGCGGCGCCCACAGCTCCGTGATGCCGACGCCCAGCTCGGCCAGCAGGCGCCGCACCAGCGGCAGACTGATGCCGATGACGTTCCCGTGGTCGCCGTCGATGCCGTCGATGAACGGGGCCGAGCGGCCGTCCAGGGTGAACGCCCCCGCGACCCGGAGCGGTTCGCCGGACGCGACGTAGGCGGCGATCTCCTCGTCCGTGGGCTCGCCGAAACGGACCACGGTGGACGCGGTGGCGGAGGCGTACCGCCTGCCCTCGGCGAGGGTGTCGTAGACGCAGTGGCCGGTCTGGAGGATGCCCGCACGGCCCCGCATCGCCTTCCAGCGAGCGGTGGCCTCCTCGGCGTCCCTGGGCTTGCCGAGGGCCCGGCCGTCCAGTTCGAGCACCGAGTCGCAGCCGATCACCAGTGCGCCCTTGATCTCGGGCTTCGCGGCGACGACGGACGCCTTCGCCTCGGCGAGGGCGAGTGCCAGTTCGGCCGGGGTGGGTGCGGTGACGGCGTCCTCGTCGACACCGCTGACGACCACCTCGGGGTCGAGTCCGGCCTGGCGGAGCAGCCCGAGCCGGGCGGGGGACTGGGAGGCGAGCACGAGCCGACGGCGGGGCTGATCTGTCATGCGGTCAGCGTATCGGCGTGGACCGGATGCCTCACCTCACCCCGATCACGAGCATCGCGAGCACCATGGCCAGCGCCACGAGAACGCTCAGCCGCCGCAGCATGTCCTGCGTGTCCCGCAGTTCCTTGGGCGGCTCGTTCTCGGGGTCGGACCACAGCATGCCTTCCATGCTCCGGCGACGACCCCCGGGGCGCCTGAGTACGCGTACTCAACTTCCCCGGGAGTCACCGCCGGCCGGCACGTCGGACAGGCCTACCCGCCCGGCCAGTACGTTCGTGACCAGGCCGTCGGCCCCGGCTGGGGCAGGTGGCGGGCGGCGATGCGGGACGGGTCGGACCAGGAGTCGCGGGGGGCGTCCGCGCCGGACGGCGTGGCGGACGCCGCCGCGGCGCGGACGCGGACCACCGCCAGTGCGGCGGCGAGCTCCTCCGGGGTGGGATTGCCCCGTACGACCTTGATCACAGCGGCTCCTGGGCTAGAGGGGGATGTTGCCGTGCTTCTTCGGCGGCAGGGACTCCCGCTTGGTGCGCAGCTGACGCAGCCCGCGCACGATGTGCCGGCGGGTCTCGGACGGCATGATCACCGCGTCGACGTAGCCGCGCTCGGCCGCGGTGTACGGGTTGAGCAGGGCGTCCTCGTACTCCTGGATCAGCCGGGCGCGCACCGCCTCGACGTCCTCGCCGGCCGCCTGGGCCTCGGCCAGGGCGCGCCGGTGCAGGATGTTGACCGCGCCCTGCGCGCCCATCACCGCGATCTGCGCGGTCGGCCAGGCCAGGTTCACATCGGCGCCCAGGTGCTTGGAGCCCATCACGTCGTAGGCGCCGCCGAACGCCTTGCGGGTGATCACCGTGATCAGCGGCACCGTGGCCTCCGCGTAGGCGTAGATCAGCTTGGCGCCGCGGCGGATGATGCCCTCGTGCTCCTGGCCCACCCCGGGCAAGAAGCCGGGCACGTCCACGAAGGTGAGCACCGGCACGTTGAAGGCGTCGCAGGTGCGCACGAACCGGGCCGCCTTCTCGGAGGCGGCGATGTCCAGGCAGCCGGCCAGCTGCAGCGGCTGGTTGGCCACGATGCCCACCGGGCGGCCCTCGACGCGGCCGTAGCCGGTGAGGATGTTCGGCGCGAACAGCGGCTGCGTCTCCAGGAACTCGCCGTCGTCCAGCACGTGCTCGAGCACCGTGTGCATGTCGTAGGGCTGGTTCGCGCTGTCCGGGACCAGCGCGTCCAGCTCCAGGTCGGCCTCGGTGACGGCCAGGTCGGCCGCCTCCGGGTAGGCCGGCGGCTCGGCGAGGTTGTTGGACGGCAGGTAGGACAGCAGCTGGCGGACGTAGTCCAGGGCGTCCTTCTCGTCGCCGGCCAGGTGGTGGGCCACCCCGGAGGCGGTGTTGTGGGTGCGCGCCCCGCCCAGCTCCTCGAAGCCGACGTCCTCGCCGGTGACCGTCTTGATCACGTCCGGGCCGGTGATGAACATGTGGCTGGTCCGGTCGACCATCACGGTGAAGTCGGTGATCGCCGGGGAGTAGACCGCGCCGCCCGCGCACGGGCCCAGCACCAGGGAGATCTGCGGGATCACCCCGGAGGCGTGGGTGTTGCGGCGGAAGATCTCGCCGTAGGCGCCCAGCGAGGCCACCCCCTCCTGGATGCGGGCGCCGCCGGAGTCGTTGATGCCGATGATCGGGCAGCCGGTCTTCAGCGCGAAGTCCATCACCTTGACGATCTTCTG
>NZ_JBFAKH010000220.1:0-3318 GCF_040655635.1 Streptomyces sp. NPDC050388 | reverse complement strand
CGCAGCCCGATCGCCTACGAGCGAGCACTCCAAACAACATCAACTACGCTGGCCGAAGCCGCCTAACCCGTGTTCAGGATCAGGGGTCAAGGCCCGGAGCGTGCGCCTGATCTGGTGAGTCTGTACAAGGCGGCGGGTGACCGTGTCCACTGGCACGGGCTGAAGGGTGTGCGGGCGGCGGTCTATCTCGTGTTGGATCGCTCTGGGTCGATGCGGTCCTACTACCGGGACGGCACCATGCAGTATCTGGCTGAGCAGGTGCTGTCGCTGTCGGCGCATCTGGATGACGACGGTGTCGTGCCGGTGGTGTTCTTCTCCACGGACGTCGACGGCTCCACCGACCTGGTACTCGGTCGGCACCACGGCCGCATCAACAAGCTGCACGAAAACCTCGGTCATATGGGGCGCACGAACTACCACTGGGCCATGGACGAGGTCATCGACCACTACATAGCCTCCGGCAGCGACGCCCCCGCCCTGGTCATCTTCCAGACCGACGGCGGCCCCACCAGCAAACTCGCCGCCGAACGCTACCTCTGCAAAGCAGCACGGCTGCCGTTGTTCTGGCAGTTCGTCGGCTTCGGTGACCCCGACAGCAATGAGTTCGCGTTCCTGCACAAGCTGGACACCCTCGCCGTCCCAGCCCGCCGCGTCGTCGACAACGCCGGTTTCTTCCATGCCGGCCGCACCCCGCAGGCCACCCCCGACCACCAGCTCTTCGACCGACTCCTGCAGGAATTCCCCCAGTGGTTGACCGCAGCCCGCACTGCTGGCGTCATACGGTGACCTCTCCCGGGCAGCGTCGGCCGAACCTGGCCTGCCGCCCGGTCACGTTCGCCGCATAGGGTCTTGTTCACCGCTCAAGGAGTCGGTGCCGGTGTCTAGGCCTTCATCCAGGTCGCGAAGGCGTCAACGAGGCCATTGTAGAAACGCTCTCCGGGAACGGCCCCCGGGTTCTTGCTGGCGTCGTAGAAGGCGACGTTGTTGAAGGTGGCGGAGGTGGACGCGTTCAGGTTCTTGTAGAAGGCAAGCTTGCCTCGGCCGAAGCCGACGAACAGCCAGAACACCCCCAGCGCTGCGGTGTTCTGCAACAGGGAGCGGACCTCGGCCTTGTCCCATGGTTCGTCGCCGACCTGGATGACCACGAAGGCGGGATCGGATGCCCCGGACTCCTGGTAGTGGCTTACAGCGCGGCGCATGGCGTCGGCCACGTTGCCCCAGCCCCAGTCGACCTGTGTGTGCAGCTGCCCGATACGGCCGCGGTAGTTGTCGAGCCTGATCTCTTCGAGGAACGGCTCCCTCCCGCTGGAGAAGATGACCGGCACCGTGCCGTCGTCGTCGAAGTTGGCCGACAGGGCCAGAACCCGCTCGGCGAACGCCTGTACGGCGAACGACTCGTACAGCTCCTCCATGTGCCAGTCGTGGTCCAGGACCAGGTAGACCGCGGCGCGTCGTCCCGCGAGCCCTGTCCGGACGAGAGCCTGGCCAGCCTGCCGGGCCGGCTCCAGGAGACCTGGAGCCTGGCGCTCCACCTTGGTCAAGTCCACCACCGCACCCGGGGAAGCGGACCGGGCCTGGGCCGGCACCGGCGCCGTGGCCGGATCGGTGCCGGCATCGTCGATGTCGACTCCGTAGTCGGTCGCCAGACCCGCGAGTCCGGATGCATAACCCTGGCCCACCGCGCGTACCTTCCACGCGTCGCCTCGCCGGTAGAGCTCCGCGAGGACCACCACAGTTTCTCTGGCGACGAAGTCCGGGGCGGTGAACGTCTTCGCGGGTGTGCCGGACTGGGTGATGGTCAGGCGTGGTGCCGAGGTGAAGACGGCTCCCGGCTGCAGGGGGTCGACGCTGGCGGCCACGACGATGGTGGCGACGTCGGTGGGCAGCCGGTCGAGATCGGCCGTGACCGTCTGCCCGGAAATGCTGACCCCGTCGTGCTTGGGATGGTTATAGAAGACCAGGTCGTCGTCACCGCGAACCTTGCCATCGGGCCCGAGGAGCAGTGCCGACACGTCCGCGGCCAGTCCTGTGGCCGTCACCGTGAACGTAACCGGCCCGGCCGACAGAGCAGCGTTCTGGCCTTTGAGTAATGACGTAGTCACAGACACAGACACCTCGGTCGATCGTCGACGAACACTCGCTGATTCTTCCCCGTCCCCCGGCACCACGCAGCCAAACTCACATCACACGTGCCGCTTCAACGCCCGGCAGCCTGTTGGACCAACGCCCCCGAGGCATGGTGAAGTCCGGACCGCATCCGGTTCAGCCGTGGCACGCGCAGTGGTATCGCAGCATGATGCGGACGTATGTGGCGACCGGTAACGGGCTACGGGGCGACTTCGTACTCCACGACCGTGCCCGGACAGGCCTCGGCGAGCTTCACCAGCGCGGCGCGCTCCTCGTCGTCGGCGGTCAGCTGCCACCGCAGCTTGGTTCCGGTCCAGTCCGCGGCATAGGTGCAGTGCGCGCTCTCGGCCGGCGGGAGCCAGGCGGCCGGGTCCCTGTCGGCCTTGGAACGGTTCGTCTTCGCGGTGACCGCGACCAGGGAACGCTGCGCGCCAAGGTCGTTGGCGTAGGCCTGGCGGCGCTCGGGCGTCCAGGCGTGGGCGCCGCTGTCCCACGCCTCGGCGAGCGGGACCATGTGGTCGATGTCCAGCTTGCCCGGGTCGGTGACCTCGACCTCGTCGTAGTACGACATCCACACCCCGCCGCTCAGCGCGCATCGCTCCCCCTGCTCGGGCTTCGTGGTGGCCTCCTCGATCAGGACCTCGGCCCGGGTGGGGCAGCCGTCGCCGTCCTCGTCGACCCAGTGCTTGAAGCTGTCGCGCTCGTACCCGTCCCGCTGCTCGACCCCGTCCGGGATCTTCGCGATGGCATCCGCGAGCAACAGGCCACCTTCGGCAGGCCCGCCGCCGGCCGCGCCGGACGGTGCGGGTCCACCGGGGAGCGCGCTGGAGTTTGGGGAGTCGGGCTTCGCGTCGTCTTCGATGACTTGCGGGGTGCAGCCCACCAGCGAGACGCCCAGGAGCGCGGTGGCAAGCGGTATGAGATGGCGACGGTTCACGGTCGTGCTCCTGGAGGCGAGGCAGCGGTAGCACCTCATACTCCCAGGCCGGCCGTGAGAGGTGGCAGGAGGTCATATGTGCTGGCTGTAGCCCTCTTCAACCGCAGCCGCCCCCATCCTGCCCGTCTCTTCTCCTTCCCAGGGGCAGGCGCTGCGAATGCGGGCCTGACTTGGTGACCATCACAGGATCATTCGGGAAGGTACGCCCTTCGCATGCCTTCCCGAGGACGATCCACAAGTCATGAGCATTGCTC
>NZ_JBFAKH010000219.1:0-3331 GCF_040655635.1 Streptomyces sp. NPDC050388 | reverse complement strand
ATCCGAGTCGAGGGAGGGGGCCACGTGCTCATCGACACGTACGGCCGAGTGGCCACCGACCTGAGGGTGTCACTGACCGACCGGTGCAATCTGCGCCACGGCAACCACCGGAGCGACCAGGGTGCTCGCGCCACCATCCCGGTGTGCGGCACTCGCGACGTCGTGTTCTGGAAGGCCGACATGGACATCGACTGCGACGGACAGCCCGGTGTTCGTTGCAACCCCCGTACCGACCCGCACTTCTCCGCCACCCCCGCCTTCACGCAGTCCGACGGCCGCCCCCTGAAATCCGAGACCCCGTCCTTCGTGGTGGTGCCGGGGCCGAGCACGCTCTGGGACCACCGGGCGCACGGTGTCCGAGGCGGCTCGGCGGTGGCCGTCGTGCGCCGCGACCGGGTGCAGTACGCGGTCGTCGGCGACACCGGCCCCGCGGGCGCCATCGGCGAGGCGTCCTGCGCGACGGCCGAAGCGCTCGGTGTCGATCCCGACCCGCGGGGCGGCGGCACCTCCTCCGGTGTCACCTACATCGTGTTCAGGGACAGCCGGGTGACCCCCCTCGAGGACCGCCGGGCGGCGGTGACGACGGGGGAGAGGCTCGCCCGGCAGTTCGTGAACGGCGACCGGTGAACGGCGACTGCGCCGGAGCCGGACCCTCACACCTTCCGATACGTGTACGCGTCCGCCGCGGCAGCCTCCACCGCCGCGAGGTCCGCTCCCGTCGCCGCCGTGACCACCGCGGCCACCGCTCCCTCCACGAACGGCGCGTCCACCAGCCGGGTGTGCTCCGGGAGTTCGTCGCCCTCGGCGAGCAGCGCCTTCACGGTGAGCACCGCGCTGCCCAGATCGGCCAGGACGGCGACCCCGGCGCCGCCGTCGACGGACGCCGCCGCGGCGGCGACGAGTTCGGCGCTCGTACCGAGACCTCCGTCCTCCGTGCCGCCCGCCGGGGAGACGGCCACCGCGGTACCGGCGCCGGCCAGGCCCGTCGCCAGCTCGGCGACCGAGGCCGCCACCTGCGCGCTGTGCGACACCAGGACGATCCCCACCAGCTTTCCGTCACTCACCGGCTGCCTCCGCGGCTCCGGCGGAGCCGGAGGCATCGGCGAGACCGGCGATCAGCAGCGCCGCCGACGTGGCCCCGGGATCCTGGTGCCCGATGCTCCGCTCGCCCAGGTAACTGGCCCTGCCCTTGCGGGCCCGCAACGGCGTCGTGGCCACCGCGCCCTCCTCGGCGGCGGCCCGCGCCGCGGCGAAGGAATCGCCGAGCGCGTCGACCGCGGGCACCAGAGCGTCGATCATCGTCTTGTCGCCCGGCGCCGCGCCCCCGAGCTGCCGGACCGCGTCCACTCCGGTGCGCAGCGCCTCGGCCAACTGCTGCCTGCTCACCTCGGTGGCCTCCCCGAGGGCCTTGCCGGTACGGCGCAGCAGCGTCCCGTACAGGGGCCCGGACGCGCCGCCCACGCTCGAGATGAGCAGGCGCCCGGACCGGGTCAGGACCGCGCCGGGCGTGGCGGGCGGCTCCTTCTCCAGCGCGGCCCGCACCGCGGTGAACCCGCGCTGGAGGTTGTTGCCGTGGTCGGCGTCCCCGATGGGCGAGTCGAGGGCGGTGAGCCGCTCCGCCTCACGGTCGACGGACGCGGCGGTCACCGTCATCCAACGGCGGAAGAATTCGGCGTCGAGCACTGGAACTCCTTGTGAGATAGGCACTGTGAACCGATACCCCGGTGTCCGTCAGGCGCCCCAGCGCAGTCCCGGGGTGTTCACCGGTGCGTCCCACAGCCGCAGCAGCTCCTCGTCGATCTGGCACAGGGTGACCGAGGCACCGGCCATGTCGAGCGACGTCACGTAGTTGCCGACGAGGACCCGGGCGACGGGGACACCACGCTCGCCGAACACCCGCTGCACCTCGGCGTTGAAGCCGTACAGCTCCAGCAGCGGGGTCGCGCCCATGCCGTTGACCAGGACCAGGACCGGATTGCGGGGGGTGAGGTCCTGGAGGATCGCGTCGACGGCGGCCTCGGCGATCTCGCGCGAGGTCATCATCGGCCTCCGCTCCCGGCCCGGCTCGCCGTGGATGCCGATGCCCAGCTCCAGCTCACCGGCCGGCAGATCGAAGGTGGGGCTGCCCTTGGCGGGCGTGGTGACGGCGCTCAGGGCCACGCCGAAACTGCGGGAGTTCCCATTGACCTGACGGGCCACGGCCTCCACCCGCTCCAGCGGCTGCCCCTCCTCGGCCGCCGCGCCCGCGATCTTCTCCACGAACAGCGTCGCCCCGGTGCCGCGCCGGCCGGCGGTGTAGAGGCTGTCGGTCACCGCGACGTCGTCGTCGACCAGTACTTTCGCGACCTGGACACCCTCGTCCTCGGCGAGTTCGGCGGCCATGTCGAAGTTGAGCACGTCACCGGTGTAGTTCTTCACGACGAACAGCACCCCGGCCCCGCTGTCCACGGCCGCCGCCGCCCGCACCATCTGGTCGGGCACGGGGGAGGTGAACACCTCGCCGGGACAGGCCGCCGAGAGCATCCCGGGCCCCACGAACCCTCCGTGCAGCGGCTCGTGCCCCGATCCGCCGCCGGAGACCAGACCCACCTTCCCGGCCACGGGAGCGTCCCGCCGGACGATCACCCGGTTCTCCACATCCACCGCGAGTTCGGGATGAGCCGCCGCCATCCCACGCAACGCGTCCGCGACCACGGTCTCCGGCACATTGATCAGCATTTTCACGGGTGTCTCCTAGGGAGCTTAGCAGGCGGGCCTTCCACCTGCGTTTTTGCTGGTCAGAGTAGGTAGGGGGAGTTCTCGATCTTGACGGTCCGTGGCGGTCGTGGGCGGGCTGTGGCGGTACTGGTGCTGACTTAATGCTGACTTTGGTGACGGGCCGTCAGGTCTGCTGGGTGGTCGGATGCGGGCCGGCTGAAGTCCTCTTGTCTGAAGTATTGACCTTGCGGGAGCGAAGGTCACGCACGCGGGCGCTCAGGTGTGCCCGGGAGGTGGGGCGGACCGCGATGAGGATGGGGCCCGCGCGGCCGACGCGGCGGTGCCGGGGAGAGGCTCTGCCGTGAAATTCGGGAAGAGAACGCCCGAATCTCTTGGTGACCCGGTGTGCGAAAACCTCGGCTCCGACGATGCCGGCAGCTCATCGGAACCGAAGTGCTTTCTTTACCTGTCCGGCCTGTACCTCACCGAGTTCTCGCCGGGCTGGACCGGGAAGACCTGCGCCCAGCGATGGCGCGGTATAAGAGGTCCTAACAGAGTGCTCGGACGCGCCGGTGCAGGATGAGGCAGACAGCCAACTGCAGGAAGGCGTCATGGATGTCGTCCCGGCGCTCCC
>NZ_JBFAKH010000218.1:0-3364 GCF_040655635.1 Streptomyces sp. NPDC050388 | reverse complement strand
TAACGACCACTCGCGATTCGTCAGATCCCCCCGGCCCATGCCCGAACCAACGAGCGACCGGTCGGAAAGTCACATGATCCGCCGGACAGTGCCTAGTGCTGGAGCTTCGAGGTGAGCTTCGCCTGCATCTTCTGCGTCGTCAGGCGCAGGGCTTGGGCGAGTGCCGTCTCGGACGGGGTGCAGGGGTCCTCGCGGGTGAAGCAGAGGCGCGCCTGCGGCCCCGAGATGGTGATGGCGATGGGCGGGTACCCCTGCGGGGTGGGGAGGGTCTGCGCGAGTGCCGCGATGCCGGGTTGGGTCTCCTCGATGTTGCGCGCGTAACCGCGCTGTCTGACGTTCTCCAGTTCGGCTTCGAGGGCCGTGCGGGTCGGGGTGGTGGTCTTCGCCGCGTGCGGGAGCGGTTCGTTCGGGTAGATCCGGCGGAGCTGCTCGGTCGTGAGGGTGGCGAGGAGGGCTCGTCCGCAGGCCGAGGTGTGCGCGGGGAGGATCGTCCCCGCCCGGGCTTCGATGCGCATGTGGTGCTGTGAGGCGATGCCGTAGATGTAGCGCACCGCCTGCCCTTCGAGGACCGCGAACTCCACGGTCTCACCGGTCGCCGTCTGCAGCTCGAGCAGGTCGTCCTGGATGAGGTGGGTGAAGTCCGTGTCGGCGTGGGCGGGGCGGGCGGCGGTCATGGCCGGGCCGAGGCGGTAGCCGGGGCCGTCGAGTGAGCGGCGCATGAAGCCGTTCGCCTCGAGGGTGGCCAGGAGCCGGTGGGCGACGGAGGTCCCCACACCCAGCTCGTCGGCGGCACGGGCGAGGGTGACGACCGGCTCCTGCTGCGCCAGTGCGAGCAGTCGAAGTGCCCTGTCCACAGTTTGGAGAGTGTTCACGGCTTGATATTCCCACATACAGGGAATGATTGACTAGCCACTCCCTCATAGTGGATTCTCTCGATGTCCGCAGGCGAACGCACACTCGAACGAGTGCCTTTGCGTGGCGCGGACTCCTGGGCGCGAGACCACCCCCTCGCATGCCCGTGGCGTAAGTGGCCGTTGAGGCGTGAACCGCCCGTGAGTACGTGTGACGTGCCGCGCAGTGAGGACACCGAGGAGAGTGAAGCGATGTCAGTCAGTGAACTCGAAGGGGCGGCCGGAACAGGCCGGCCGGACACGGCACCGGAGGGCCCGGAGGCCGGGAGCGGTACCCCCACCGCCCGGCGCGCGGTCGTCAGTGGCGCGCTGGGCTCCGCGCTGGAGTGGTTCGACTTCTCCGTCTACGGCGCGTTGTCGGCCACGGTGTTCCCGCAGCTCTTCTTCCCCGACCTCGCGCCGGGCACCGCACTGCTGGCGTCGTTCGCGACCTTCGGGGTCGGGCTGGTGGCACGGCCCCTGGGCGGGCTCGTGTTCGGCCTGCTGGGTGACCGGCTCGGCCGCCGGAACGTCCTCATGTTCACGCTGCTGCTCATGGGCGCGGCGTCGGTGCTGATCGGCCTGCTTCCGACCTACGCCACGGTGGGAATGGTGGCTCCGCTCGCGCTGGTGGCACTGCGCTTCCTGCAGGGCTTCGCCCTGGGGGGCGAGCACACCGGGTCGCAGCTCATGGTGATGGAGCACTCGGCGAGCCGGCGCCGCGGTGTCGCGGGTGCCCTGATGTCGGTGGGATCGCCGATCAGTCAGGTACTCGCCACCCTCACCCTGACCGGACTCGCCGCGTGGCTCACCGAGGACCAGTTCACCGGCTGGGGCTGGCGGATCCCCTTCCTGATGAGCGTGGCGCTCATCGCCGTCGGGTACTACATCCGGCACCGCGTCGAGGAGACTCCGGCCTTCCTCGCCACCGAGGGCAAGAGCGAGCAGCCGGCGCGCGGGCTGCTGAGGCAGCACCGGAAGACCGTGATGCTGCTGGTGCTCGCGTGGGCCGCGCCGGGAGCGCTGTACTACATCACCGTCACCTTCGCCATCAGCTACCTCACGGGCCAGCTCGGCTTCGACAAGAGCTCCACCTTCGGGTTGATGGTCGTCGCGAACTCGATCTCCATCGGGGCCAGCCTGCTCGGCGGCTGGTCCAGCGACCGGATCGGACGAAAGCGCGTCCTCTTCACGGGTCTCGCGGTGCTGCTGGCCTTCCTCGTCCCGTTCTTCCTGATCCTCGACACGGGCAACTGGTGGCTGGCCGCGCTCACCATCACGGGTGCGCTGTGCGGTGTGCAGTTCATGACCGGATGCCAGGGGGCCTTCTACGCCGAGGCGCTGCCGACCCCCGTCCGGTACACCGGCTCGGCTCTCGGACTCACCTGCGGAAACATGCTGTTCGCCGCACCGGCGCCCCTGCTCGCGACGTGGCTGATGCAGATCTCGGGGAACGGAACCCTGCTGATCACCGCCTACGGCCTGCTCACGATCCTGATCTCCGCCGTGGCGATCCGCCTGCTCCCGGACCGCACCGGCCGGCGACTCGACGCGTGACGGGGCCCGCACCCTGCCGTACGCGCCCCTCCGCTCCCCCACACCCGCCTGAATCCTCACCCGAGGGAGAAACACAATGACCGACGACGCAGTTCGCACCGCCAGCGTGGTGACCGAGGAGGACCTCCGCCTCCTTCGGGAACTGAAGGTCAAGGACCGGCTGCACGACCTCGAGGCCGCCTACTGCCGCGGGATCGACCGGCGTGACCCCGAGTTGCTGAAGTCGATCTTCTTCGACGACGCCTTCGTCCGCCTGGGCGACATGAAGGAAGGCGGCGTGGACGAGTGGGTGAACTGGATCATCGACGAGTTCAAGCCCCGGTTCGAGAACACCACCCACTACCTGCTGAACGAGTGGTACAAGGTGGACGGCAAGACCGCCGAGGGGGAGACCCATCGCCTCTCGTACCACCGCTTCGGGGACCCGGCACGCGAACTGATCGCCGCCAGCCGCACGTTCAACCGGTACGAGGAGCGCGACGGCGTCTGGAAGATCACTTTCCGCGAGGTGATCCGGGACTGGATCCACGAACGCCCCGTGGACCAGGAGCTGTTCACCGGCGGGTTCGCCATGGAGCTGAGCAAGCCCGGCCCCGAGGACAAGAGCTACCAGGTGCTCTCGATGTTCGGCCGGGGTCCGCTCCAGCCCGAGTGACCCCCGGTTCCGTGCCCGGCCGCGGGACGGGCCCCGTGCGGGAACCCGCACCACCATGAGCGCCGATGACCTCGCCCCTTCCCCCGGGGCGGGGTCATCGGCTTCCCGACGCCACCACCCGCTCGGCCGCACGCCGCGCCCTCCCCTCCGCACGACCGGGTCACGCGCGGCTGCGCGCCGAACCGCAGGCGCAGCCGGCGGTCGACCCGGCCCGGGCCGGGGCCGATCGGGCGAGCGGCGGGGGGGGGAGGGGGGTGTTTGC
>NZ_JBFAKH010000217.1:0-3402 GCF_040655635.1 Streptomyces sp. NPDC050388 | reverse complement strand
CAGCGCACCCGCTACTGGCCCGAGTCCCCGGCCGCCGTACTCGCCGAAGCCGTCGACCCCGAGGACGCCCGTTTCTGGGAAGCCGTCGAACAGGGCAACATCGCGGCTCTCGCGGACGCCTTCGCCCCCGCCGACGCGGAGCTGCTGGGTGCGGCCCTGCCCGCTCTCGCCAGCTGGCGCCGCCAGCGCCGCGCCGACTCGACCATCGACTCCTGGCGCTACCGCGTCACCTGGAAGCCGGGCGGCGCCACTCTCGACGCGCTCCTCACCGGGCGCTGGCTCGTCGTCGTACCGGACGTCCCGGCCGCCGACACCTCCGCCCTGGCCGACACCCTCACCGAGGGCCTCACCCGGCACGGCGCCGAGGCCGTCCGCGTCACCCTCGGCGAATTCACCGAACTCGCCGACACCGACGACGTCCACGGCATCCTCTCCCTCCTGGCCCTGGACACCGCTGTCCACCCCGAGCACCCGAGTGTGTCCGCCGGGCTGGCGGCCACGGTCACGCTGCTGCGCGCGCTGGCCGACGCCGATGCGACCGCACCGCTGTGGACCGTCACTCGCGGAGCGGTCTCCGTCGGTGTCTCGGACCGTACGGCCGATCCGGCGCAGAGCGCCGTCTGGGGCCTGGGCCGGGTCGCCGCGCTGGAGCTTCCCCAGGGATGGGGCGGGCTCGTCGACCTGCCCGCCGTCCTCGACGACCGCGGTGCGTCGCGCCTGTGCGGTGTGCTCGCCGCCGCGGGCGACGAGGACCAGTGGGCCGTACGGGACTCCGGCGCATACGTGTGCCGCCTGACCCGCTCCCCGCTCGGCGGCCGCCAAGGCTCCCGTTCCTGGACCCCGCGCGGCACCGTCCTCGTCACCGGTGGCACCGGCGCGATCGCCGCGCACGTCGCCCGCCGACTCGCCGAAACCGGCGCCGAGCACCTCGTGCTCACCAGCCGCCGCGGCCTCGACGCGCCCGGCGCGCCCGAGCTGCGCGACGAACTCACCGCGCTGGGCGCCCGCGTCACCGTCACCGCCTGCGACGTCGCCGATCGGGAGGGCCTGCGGGCCCTCGTCGACGGGCTGCGCGAGGCGGGCGAGACGATCACCGCGGTCCTGCACGCGGCCGGTGCCGACCGGACCGACGAAATCCTCACCCTCGACGCCGGGCGACTCCACGAGGTCATGGCCGCCAAGGCCCTGGGCGCCGCGCACCTCGACGAGCTGTTCGACGACGACTCGCTCGACGCGTTCGTCCTGTTCTCCTCCAACTCCGGTGTCTGGGGCAGCGGTGGCCACGCCGCCTACGCCGCCTCCAACGCGTACCTCGACGGTCTCGCCGTCAGCCGCCGCGCCCGCGGTCTGGCCGCCACCTCCATCGCCTGGGGCGCCTGGGACGGCGGCGGCATGTCCGGCGGCGACGCCGGTGAGCAGCTCGCCCGCCGCGGCCTCGTCGCCATGCCGACCGATCTGGCCATCGAGGCGCTGCGCCAGGCCGTCGAGCACGAAGAGACGTGTGTGAGCATCGCCGGCATGGACTGGGAGCGGTTCGCCCCTGTCTACGCCATGTCCAGGCCTCGCCCGCTGATCGCCGACATACCCGAGGCCCAGCGCGCGCTCGTACCCGAGGACGACGCGGCCCAGGACACCCGTCACCACACCTCCGTGCTGCGCGGCAGGCTCGACGGGCTGTCCGCCGCCGAGCAGGAGCGTCTGCTCCTTGACCTCGTACGGAGCGAGGCCGCCGCGGTCCTCGGCCACCAGGACGTGGAAGCCGTCCAGTCCGGCCGGGCCTTCCGGGAGCTCGGCTTCGACTCCCTCACGGCTGTCGAACTCCGCAACCGTCTCACCGAGGCCACCGGCCTCAAGCTGCCCACCACGCTCGTCTTCGACCACCCCAACGCCACCCGCCTCGCCACGTACCTGCGTGACGAGCTCCTCGGCGTCCGGGCCACGGCCCCGGCCGTGGTCCGGGCCACCGGCTTCGCGGACGACGAGCCGATCGCGATCGTCGGCATGGCCTGCCGCTACCCTGGCGGCGTCGCCTCCCCCGACGACCTGTGGCATCTCGTCGCCGAAGGCACCGACGGCATGGGCGCCTTCCCCGCCGACCGCGGCTGGGACCTGAACGCCATCTACGACCCGGACGGCCGCCCCGGCGCCTCGTACGTCGCCGAAGGCGGATTCGTCGCAGGCGCAGGCCACTTCGACCCGGCGTTCTTCGGCATCTCGCCGCGCGAGGCCCTAGCCATGGACCCGCAGCAGCGGCTCCTGCTGGAGACCTCGTGGGAGGCCTTCGAGCACGCGGGCATCGACCCGACGACGCTGCACGGCAGCCGCACGGGCATCTACGCCGGCACCAACGGCCAGGACTACGCTCCCCTGCTGATGGCCTCCGCCGAGGGCGCCGACTCCACCCTCACCAGCAACGCGGCCAGCGTCCTGTCCGGCCGTGTCTCCTACACCCTGGGCCTCGAAGGCCCGGCTGCGACCATCGACACCGGCTGCTCGTCCTCCCTGGTCGCGCTGCACCTTGCGGCCCAGGCCCTGCGCCGGGGCGAGTGCGACCTGGCACTCGCGGGCGGTGTCACCGTCATGTCGACCCCGATGTCGTTCACCGAGTTCTCCCGCCAGCGGGGCATGGCCGCCGACGGCCGGGTCAAGGCGTTCGCGGACGCCGCGGACGGCACCGGCTGGGGCGAGGGTGTCGGCATGCTGCTCGTGGAGCGGCTGTCCGACGCGCGCCGCAACGGCCACCAGGTCCTCGCCGTCGTGCGCGGCTCGGCGATCAACCAGGACGGCGCGTCCAACGGCCTGACCGCCCCCAACGGCCCGTCGCAGCAGCGGGTCATCCGCGCCGCGCTCGCCGACGCGGGCCTGGCCGCCGCCGATGTGGACGTGGTGGAGGCGCACGGCACCGGCACGACGCTGGGCGACCCGATCGAGGCGCAGGCGCTGCTGGCCACCTACGGCCAGGAGCGGCCGGAGGACGGCAGCCCGCTGTGGCTGGGCTCGATCAAGTCGAACATCGGCCACACCCAGGCCGCCGCCGGCGTCGCCGGCATCATCAAGATGGTCATGGCGATGCGCCACGGCACGCTGCCGGTGACCCTGCACGTGGACCGACCGTCCACCAAGGTCGACTGGTCGGCGGGCGCGGTGGAACTGCTCACCGAAGCCCAGGAGTGGCGGGGAGCGGACGACCGTCCGCGCCGGGCCGGTGTGTCGTCGTTCGGTGTGAGCGGCACCAACGCGCACATCATCCTGGAACAGGCTCCGGCGGAGACCTCCGCCACCGCCGTGACCGCGGAGAGCTCCGCGCCGACGACCGCCGTGCCGTGGGTGCTGTCCGCCAAGAGCGAGCAGGCGCTCGCGGCGCAGGCCGACCGGCTGCTCGCCCACCTCCGTGACCACCCC